>DTYU01000116.1 GCA_012961725.1 Desulfotomaculum sp. | reverse complement strand
GACGTTCAACGTTCGACGTTCAACGTTCGACGTTGTGTAAGGGAAAAGAGAAACGCGGTTTGAACCATCCGAGGTTCCGAGCAATGAAAATAACCAGATTTGAAAAGGATATATTACCCAAGCAGCTTTTGATGAATTATACCGCAAAGCAGAGAGAGTAAAAAGTATTATTTGTGGTTTCATACGTTACTTGCGTCAAAATTAGGCATCAAACCTTAACGAACCCCGCAGGCCTATCCCAGTAGCTTGCACGCTGCACGTTGAACGGACCCTAAAGGTCAGTCAATGTTAGTATGCACCTCAAACTATTACCGGAGGTCAATCAGAATGAGGAGTAAAAACAGCCACAAAGAAAACGTCGCCCTGATCACCCAGCGCCACCCCCGGTCAGCGGTGGCTGAAGCCTACCGCACCCTGCGCACCAATCTCGGCTTCGCCTCGGTGGACCATGCCTGCCGCTCGATCCTGGTGACGAGTCCTGGCCCGGAACACGGCAAGTCCACCACCGCCGCCAACTTAGCGATCGTGCTCGCCCAGGCCGGGCAAAAGGTGCTGCTTGCGGACTGCGACCTGCGCAAGCCGGACATTCACCGGCTCTTTAGCCTGGACAACGCAGCCGGTCTCACCAACACGCTGATCCAGGGGCGCGACCCGGTTGAGTTAGCGCATCCTGGGCCAGTCAAAAATCTGACTGTGCTGACAAGCGGCCCGGTGCCCCCCAATCCGGCGGAACTGTTGGGTTCAGACCGGGTGCGCTCCCTGTGGCCGCAGCTCCTCGAGCGGTTCGACTCGGTGATAATTGACACCCCGCCCGTCCTCGCCGTTACCGATTCTGTGCTCCTCTCGCGGCAGATCGACGGGGTCATCTTAGTTGTCTCGGCGGGTGTTAGCAGGGTGGAGGTGATCCAGCAGGCCAAAGAACAGTTAGCCAAGGCCAGCGCCCGCATCATCGGCGTGGTTTTAAACAAGGTCAAGATACCCAGCCGGGATTATCATTACTACTACGATTACCACCGTGACGAAGAGCAAGAAAAGATCAGGTTTTAACAGCACGGACGCTCTATCGCCCGCCTGGTCATTACGTCGCCTAAAAAAAAAAAATATAGCCGATTTCCAGGAAGTGTTAGAGAAAAATCAGCCCGCAGCGAGAAATCAAACCATAGACAGCCAAAAGACGACAGCACAAGCGCAATTTTGCCTGAAACGCAGGACCTTCGTCTGGTTAGGGCTTGAATCCCGGCCCTCTTTCCGGAGACAGATGGTGTCCGGAATTGTTACGTATCGGAGGTGCGGAAAAATGACTGCTGTCGGCGGCCAGGCAGAACCGGCGGAGCATTTTCCTTCGCACGCGTCGACTTCCGATCTTTCTCTTACGCGCCCGCCGTTTGAGCGGGTTGGGGACAGGCTTGCCGCGCAGGCCGTGCATCTTGCCGCACCGTGCTCGCTCGTGCTGGTGGACACTGCTGCACTTGCCGTCAGCATCGGCCTTGCCCTTCTATTGCGCGTACACGTACTACCGGTTCTTTGGCCCGTATTTCCGCCGGCCCTTCCCGAAAACCTGAATATCTGGTGGCTCCCGGCTGTCGGCGTCCTTTGCCTCGGCGCCTCCGGGTTGTACACTAAGCGGCTCTCCTTCTGGCGGGAGTGCGAATATCTTGTTAAGGCCGTCACATTCGCCTTCTTAATAACCCTGGCCGTTGTTTCGCTGGCCAAGATCAGTCACGAGGTCTCCCGCACGGTCATCGTTTTAGCCTGGCTGATTTCCCTGGCGACAGTGCCCCTCTGCCGCTGGGCCGGCAAGAGCCTCTTGGCCCGGACCGGCATCTGGCGGCGGCGTGTGCTCGTGTTCGGCGCAGGCAAGACCGGCGAACTTGTGGCCGCCGCCCTCACGCGGGACAGGTATCTGGGATACGAAATCTGCGGCTTTCTGGAAGATGACCCTGCAAAGCGGGGCGGCGTCAGGGTCAACGGCCGCCACTTCCCCGTCTTGGGCGGCTTCCGCGACAGCGACCGGGTGATGGCCGAGACGGGCGCTTACGACCTCATCGTTGCCGCGCCCGGAATGCCCCCCGACCAACTCGTCGGCCTGGTAAACAGGCTGCACCGCCGGGCGGCCTCGGTCCAGGTGGTGCCCGATCTCTTTGGGATGCCGGCGGTCGGTGCCGAGGCCGACTACCTCTTCCAGGAAAAGACGCTCGTCTTGCGGGTGAAGAACAACTTGGCCAGCCCGCTGAACCGCCTTGTCAAGCGCGTCTTTGACCTGCTCACGGGCGGCGTGCTCCTGGCAGTCTTGGCACCGCTCCTTGCCGTACTCGCGCTGGCGGTGAAGCTTGACTCCCCCGGCCCCGTCCTTTTTCGGCACCGGCGGATCGGTCACCGGGGGAAGGAATTCAAGTGCTATAAGTTTCGGACAATGGTGATCAACGCCGAGGTCTTCCTACAGGAGCACCTAAAAAAGAACCCTACCCTCCGGCGTGAGTGGGAGCGCAACTTCAAGCTTAAGAATGACCCACGCGTCACCAGAGTCGGCAGGTTTTTGCGTACAACCAGCCTGGACGAACTCCCCCAGATCTTCAACGTCCTCAAAGGCGAGATGAGCCTTGTCGGTCCGCGGCCCATCGTCAGGGATGAAGTTCCGCGGGTCGGGCCGTACATAAACGACTTCTATCTGATCCGCCCCGGCATCACCGGCCTATGGCAGGTAAGTGGCCGCAACGATATTGACTATGCGGAGCGCGTCCGGCTCGAAGCCTGGTACGTCCATAACTGGTCGCTCTGGCTCGACATCACCCTGCTCATCCGCACCCTCGCCGTCGTTTTCTCCCGCCGCGGCGCCTATTAAACCGTCTGCCTAACTTGGAACTATCGAACTGCTGAACTGGCAAACTGTCGAACTCGCGAACTGGCGAACTGGCAAACTCGCGAACTGCCGACTTCGCCTCCCCCTTTCATGCTATACTATAACTGTCAGCCTTGAACGCCAAACGTAGCACGTAGCACGTATGTACCAAATTTATTTCGTCTCCCAGGTCTTCGAAGGGCTAAAGGATGCCGAGGGAGGCCGAACAGTCTCAAGCGAGGAACTTCTGGACAGGATCGAGAAATGGTCAAAGTAAGGTGGACCGAACGCGCTGTTAGAAATCTACGGAGTATATATGAGTATATCGCTGTAGATTCCGAAGTTTATGCGACCCGGTTTGTCAGATCAATCATAGAAGCATATGGTAGCCGCTATGCTAAACCCAAAACTTTGAACTTTGAACCCTTAACTTCGAACTGTTAAACTTCGAACTACTGAACCTTGATCCTTGATCCTTGAACGTCGAACCGACCCCAAAGGTCCATCCGCTTTGAAGCACTATTAGAAAAGACAAAGGGGGCTTGGGCCAACAATAGTTAAGAGGTCAAAATGGAAATATACTTTTCACGACACGCGAAAAACAGAATGCGACGTTACAGAATTAAACCTGAGGAAGTATTAGCAGTAATCCACCAACCCGACCACGAAGCAGACAGCATTAAAGGCAGGAAAAACGCGTGGAAGAAACGGAACAGCGATTGGCTGCGTATTACATTCGTTTCAGATGATGGTGGAAACAAAACGGTTATCACGGTTACGGTTAAGCAGAAATTTCACAGAGAGGAGGAATAACCTGTGAAGATAGAGTACGACCCAGAGGTGGACGCTCTTTACATAGAGCTTCGCAGTGCATCACCCGTCCATAGTGTAGACATTGAAGAAGGGGTCAGCGTGGACCTGGACGAGGAACATCATATCGTTGGTGTAGAGATTCTGGACGCATCCGAAAGGCTTCGGGAAAACTTAGCCCGGATTGAGCTAACCGGCTTACCACTCTGGGAACTTCCTGCCAAGCGGCGTTTGCCAGCCTCATCCACCAGCGGAGAATAACCTGCGCAAGACGGGCTTTTGTTAACGCAGAACGAGGTGAATGAAATGGGACTCGAAAACACAAGAGACGAATTGCTCCTAAAACAAATCAACACCTTATTCCTGAAATTCAAGACCGAATCATCGTCGCTACGGCTAAATTCTACCAAGCAGGCATATTAACAAAAGACAGAATAATCCGCAGCTCGGGAGAGATAGAAACGCCTTCAACACCGAACGTAGTACGTAGAACGGACCCCAAAGGTCCATCATTTTAAGCCCCACGCCGAACGCCGAACGTAGAATGTAGAACGTAGAACGGACCCCAAAGGTCCATCAGCATAAGCCTAACGTAGAACGTCACTGCCCCCCTGCACCGGCTGCGGGGGCCCCAGCGAACGCGG
>DTYU01000115.1 GCA_012961725.1 Desulfotomaculum sp. | reverse complement strand
TCTGTTTACGGTGCCCTGCTTGCTTTCAAACGCCCTGATCCGGCGGCACTCCCGCTCCGCCTTATCGATAGCGGCGATCCGGTGGTAACCGGCATACAGCGCTTTTATGATCCGCCACCACGAGGCGTCACCCGTTGCCTCTTTAATGGCGCCGCGGAACTTGCGCCACCGTCTGGCCAAGGGAACCGGGGAGTCGATGATGATCATCTCGAATTCATAGCCTAAATTGTGCAGCAACCGTTCCTGGATCTGGGCATACCAACCCAACCGGCACTTACCCTTCCCCCCGACCATCAACAGGTGGGTCGCCCCGTGCTCCAACAGATACCGCATCTGCCCTAAGGTGATCACAAAGGGCAGGCAGACGAACTCCGGTGACAAGGCCTTTCCAAGTTCAAGAATCTCTTTTGAAGCGTGCGGGGTGGGAAGCGAGTCCACACCGCACTCGCTGAGCGCGCAGCGAATGGCTAAGTCTAAGTGTCCCATGGAGGGAAGCCCTACGACCATCCGCTCCGGTTGCGGGCCGGGAATGGCTTTGGGTTTGGGGGCTTTGGTTTCAAGTTGCGGCGGCGCTTCTTCAGGGGCGACGTCCATGAAGGCCTCTATCCGCGTAACCATGCCAGCTTCACCCGTATGTTCGTCCAAGGTAAGCAGAAGAAAGGGAATGCCCTGGCGCCGGGCCTCTTCTTCGACATAGGATTCAATGACCGATTCGGGGCCGCACTCAAAAGAGCCCACTAAGATGAGGCGGTCCACCAGCCGTTTCCGGAGGTAGTACAGCGCGGCGCCTAAAACCTGTGCTTCGAAGCTCCAGAGCCGTTCCCCTTCGGCGATGGAATCGATCTCCCTGCGGGCCGCCTCCGGCAAGACCATTTCAGCGGTGAAGACCGGACCGTATTCCCGCACCTGTTTCAAGATGTCAAGGCTGATGGCATCATAGACGATATAAGGATGCCCGACCAAGCCGATTACCGGCCGCTTCTCGTCATGTGCATCGCTAAGGGTGCGCGTGCCGTTGAAGAGCGTACCTTCCTCAAAACAGCGGTACGCATCTTCGATAGTCAAGCGCCTGATCGCAACAACACGGTCAAACCGCCTTTGCACCTCGGCAGCCGTCTTGAGCGCGCGGAGCGCCTGGCGCCGCGAACTTACGCCAAGGCGGCCGGCCACGTTGATGAAGGACTCCTGCCAGGATGTATCATCACGGTGAAGGTCGATGCGGGGAATCAGAATCTCGCCGTGATTTTGGACCGCATTCTGTACCATATAAGGCACACCGATGAATTTCGGGCAGCAATAGTTGTCGGGTTCGACGCTTTCCAGGCACGGAATAAGTATCTGGTTGACATTGCGTTCTAAAAGCTCCTTCACGTGGGCGAAGAGAAGCTTTACCGCCACGCAGGGCTCGTCGGTCGGGCAGAATTCCATTTTCCCCAAGGTGGCCTTGGTCGTAAAGGGTGACAATGTAAGACGTGCGCCCAAAGATTCGACGAACGTACGGAAGAACGGGTAAAGGTAGTAATAAGACATGGCGCGCGGGAAGCCGACAGTCAGCATAGCTCCTCCTACCGGAACGAGGGTTTGCGTGAAATCGTTTTTTGAGATAGATTATTTCTCGAACACCGGGTTTAATACCGTTACCGTTTTTTGACCTTGGCAACAGTTTAGCAAAAGTTGGGCAGAGCGTCAATTAAAGCGCGGCCCCGGAGTCGATAAACTGAAGCGGCCTGAAGAGGTTAACAATGGCAGCCTACTGAATCATTTCCGGAGGACAAGGCAGAATGGCTGGTATGGCTTGAATTTTTCGGCGCGGCCGTAGGATTTGCCGGAAAGATGTCAATATCGGGCATATCATTAGGGCTGCTCGAGGCCAAGTTGTGTGAAGTGAAGGATGGGAGAAGTTGCCAAGTATATGGCAGAAACCCGTTCAGTACGTAAAAGGGGTCGGCCCGCAGCGGGCGCTCCTGCTCTCGCGCCTCGGTGTGAAAAGTGTGGGCGACCTCCTGTACCACCTGCCGCGGCGGTATGAGGACCGACGGGTGTGTCGGCCGGTAAGGGCATACAAAGACGGAGAAGTGGCCACGGTGGAAGGGGAAGTGGTTACGGTTCAGGAGACAACGGCGCGCTCGGGGATAAAGGTGCTCCGGGCGGCGCTGCGCGACAGGTGGGGGTTTTTTTATGCGGTGTGGTTCAACCAGCCTTACCTGAAACGCCTCTTGAAGGCCGGCAGCCGGCTGACGGTCACCGGCAAGGTGCGGCACGGATTCGGCGTTGCGGAGATCCAGGTGGCTGAGTTCGAGACGGGTGAGGGTGAAGACGGTCTAAGCACCGGGCGTATAGTACCCATCTACCCGCTTACCGAGAAGCTTTCACAGCGTGTACTGCGCACCGTGGTTTTCACCGCCCTTAAAAACGAGGCGCAGGCGCTTCCCGAGGTTCTGCCC
>DTYU01000114.1 GCA_012961725.1 Desulfotomaculum sp. | reverse complement strand
TCACCGCTGATCCAATCCTCCATCTTGCTGCGAAATTGACAACATTATAGCAGGCTGCCGGTGCACTGACAAGAAACGTACCGCCCGTCTGTTCAAGAAGGTTGCGGAATATGTTATAATCTTGCCGACTACCATGCCAAAGCGGGGCGGTTCAGTGGTCACCAGCAAAGCCAAAAAGAGGAAACGCCGGCGGTTGAACCCGTGGCGTCTGGCATTCCTGCTTGCACTTTTGTTGCTCTTCTTGATCGGTATCGGTACTGCGGGTGCGGTAGTATACAGCCTGAAGGATATTCCCGTCTTTGATCCGAAGCGACTGGAAGGATCCTATTCTACGCTGCTTTTTGACCGGCACGGCAAGTTCATCACCGAAATAGGCACGCAGAACCGCATTCCGGTGAAACTGAGCGCGGTACCGCTCGAGGTTCAGAACGCCTTCTTGGCCGCGGAAGACGTACGCTTTTATGAACATATAGGTGTTGACCTGCGCGCCATTGCCCGTGCCCTTTACCATAACCTCAAGGGCGGCGGGATAAGGGAGGGCGGCAGCACCATCACCCAGCAACTGGCCAAAAACTGCTTCTTGAACCCGGAACAGACCCTGAAGCGCAAGATTCAGGAAGCAGTTCTCGCGTTAGAGATAGAGCGGCACTACCGGAAGCAGGAGATTCTTGAGCTTTACCTCAACCACATCTATTTCGGCGAAGGAGCATACGGGATTCAAGCCGCTTCAAGGATCTACTTTAACAAGGATGTAAGCTCGCTGACGCTGACGGAGGGTGCTCTCTTGGCCGCCATTCCCAAGGCACCGTCCCATTACTCCCCGCTTCGTAATCCGGAGGCGGCCCTCAGCCGCAGGAACATCATCCTCAACAGCATGGTCCGCTACGGCTTTATTACCAGTGAAGAAGCACGGGCGGCAAAGGCTGAACCCTTAGGACTGAAGCCCGGCACAAACGGCCAGAACGGTTATCCCTACCCGTATTTTGTTGACTATGTCACCGACCAGCTTGTCGATAAGTACGGTGTCAACCAGGTTTTCCGGGGTGGACTCCGGGTTTACACCACCCTTGACCCGAAGATTCAAAAAATAGCCGAACAGGCGGTCCAAGACGAAAAGAACTTCCCGGCATCGGCCAGGGACAGCGAGGGACGCATCCAGCCCCAGGGAGCGGTGGTGGTGCTTGACCACCGTACCGGCCACATCAAAGCCTTAGTCGGAGGGCGGGAATATACGCACCAGCGGGGCCTCAACCGCGCCACGGACATTTATCGCCAGCCCGGCTCCGCCTTCAAACCGATCATCGCTTACGCGCCGGCGATCGAATACTTAGGGTACAGTCCGGCGACGGTTATAGACGATATCCCGTACAAATTCGGTAAATACCGGCCCAAGAATTACGACGGGCGGTACCGCGGCCTCATCACTCTCCGTACGGCCCTGCGGCGCTCAATCAACGTCCCCGCGGTCAAGCTATTGAAGGACGTGGGGATAACACAAGCCACGACCTTCGCTGAACGGCTGGGATTCGAATTTGTGCCGGGCCAGGAGGGGCTGAGTCTGGCCCTCGGCGGGCTGCACAAAGGGGTAAGCCCGCTCCAGATGGCGCAGGCCTACGCCGCCTTTGCCAACGGTGGCGTTTATGTAATCCCTACGGCAATAACTAAGGTTATGACCAGAAACGATACCGTCATTGATGAATTCAAGCCGAAAACGGTACGGGTCATGAAAGCCACCACCGCCTATCTCGTCACCGATATGCTCCGTTCCGCCGTGGAGAACGGCACCGGCTGGCGGGCGCGCTTGGGCTCACGCCCCGTGGCAGGCAAAACCGGTACGACAGACGACAGCAAGGACATCTGGTTTTGCGGCTATACGCCGGAACTCGTGGGTGTGGTCTGGATCGGCCACGACTCGCCGCAAGAGATGCCCCGAGAGTACGGGGGCCGCTACCCTGCCATGATCTGGCACGAGATTATGAGCGAAGCGCTTAAAGACACCCCTATACAGAACTTCCCGCGGCCGCCGGGCATTGTTACGGCCACCGTAGACAGCAAATCAGGACTCCTGCCCGGGCCGCTGACCCCGCCCGAACACCAGGTCACCGACCTTTTCGCCCAGGGGACGGTTCCGACAAGAACCGACGACACCCACGTTCTTGCGGAAATCTGCGTCACATCGGGTCTCTTAGCAAACGAATACTGCCCGGAACGGTTGACGAAGGTCGTAATCAAGCTGCCGTACAGCGTCCCGTCCTTTGTTGAGGACTACAATGAAAGGATGCCCACGGAAACATGCAATATTCACAGCGTGCCTCCGCAGGACGACGAAACAGGCAGTGAGACTTTACCGCCGGAAGAGGAATCAATCGGTGAAAACCCGCTGCCTCAAGAGGAAACGGGCGAAGACCTCCCTGAAACAGGGGAACCGCCGCCCGGCTCCGTGGAGGAATGGGGGGAGTAGGGGTTGAGGTCAGTCGCGGAGCAGTGCGGCTAACTTATCAACATTGCAATGCCGGGCCATGTTCTCGCGCGCCAGCGCAATGGCTTCCTTATCATCAGGGTGAATTATCCTGCTGACCTCCGCTAACTTCTCGACCGTTGTATAGGTATCAAAGTGGACCAGGATAACCGGCACCCCTTTCTCCGCGGCCTTTGCCAAGACCTTAACGTCAGGATACAATCCCCCGCTGAGAATGAGCACCGCGGTATCCGTTTCGAGTGCGGCAAGAGCGATCTCGCTGCGGTCACCGCCGGTAACCACCGCTTTATTCGCCGAGCGCCGAAAATACCCGAGCGCGCTCTCAATGGTCATCGCACCCACTAAGACATCCTCGACCATCTTGCCAAGCCTGTCCTCCCCCGTCAAAATCTCTCCCCCAAGAGTCTCATAATATTCTGCCACCGTAGGCGCGCTGAGTTCGGGCCGGCTCGGTACGATCCCGAGCGTTTCTATACCGTTTCCCGCGAGTATCTCCCGGTAAATCCCTTCCGTCTTCGCCAGCAGCGCGCGGGGCACGTTATTGAAAAGCACCCCGGCAAATCCCGCCTTTTGCTCCCGCGCGCATCGCGCAAAGAATACCGCCTCGTCAAGACTACGGTCGTTGACGGGCCTCAGTACATAGACCAGTGCAGCACCCAACTCCTGAGCAAGACTCACCGCATCGAGATTAAAGGCCGCCATTCCCCAAGGCCGCGCGGCGCCGTCGATCAACACCCCGTCGGTCGCCGCTTTGACCTTGGCATATGATTCTCGTACACGCTGGCGGCATCGGTCGGGATCTTTGTATACCGAGATATAATAACCGCCCAAAGCGAGGGGGGAAATCTCCTGGACTTCTATGTTTAAATCCAAAACCTCCCGCATCAGCACGGCATCCCTGTCTTCCGTACCGACAGCACCGGGCGGGATGCCAACCGGTTTGAAGTAGCCCACCCGCACACCCTGCTCTTTCAGTTGAAGGGCCAATCCGAGGATGACCGCCGTCTTGCCGCTGCCTGCTGTACCTACAAAGTAAAGGTTCGCCACCTTTCTCTCACCTCACTCGATAGTGATCTTGACATCTAATGCCCTGGCCCCTTCCCGGTAAGCAAAGACCGGATTGATATCCATCTCGACAATCTCCGGAAAGTCGCTTACCAGCTTTCCTATACGGCCGATTATTTCGACAACCGCAGGAATATCAAGCGGCTTCTCGCCGCGGAACCCGCGCAGAAGGGTGTAAGCTTTGGTCTCCTCAATCATTGCCTGAATCTCGCGCCTGCCCATACCCCATACCAATCGAAAAGCGGTGTCCCTCAAAAGATTAACGTAAATACCGCCTAAACCAAACGCAATAAGCGGTCCGAACTGGAGGTCCCTGGTCATCCCCACGATCAACTCGGTCCCCTTCGGGTACATTTTCTGTACCTCTATACCGTAAACCGCCGCGCGCGGGAAGTGGCTGTGAACACGCTCCATCATCTCCCAGAATTCTTCACGTACCTCCTCCGCGGTTTTGAGCCCGATCTTGACGCCGCCGATGTCTGTTTTGTGGATGATCTCCGGTGAAGCCACCTTTAAGACTACCGGGTAACCCAGTTCCGCAGCATGTGCAACCGCTTCCCTGGCCCGGCGCGCCAGCAGCATGGGTGCCGCTGGTATGCCGTAGGCGCTTGCAACCTCCATCGATTCGCTGCCCAGGAGGATCCTTCGCCGTTCCGCCCGCACCTGTTCAAAGACGCGCTTTACAGCAGCAGGGTCTACATCTCTATACCGCGGCAACTCTTCTTTCGGCGGCCGCTCCCTTATCCGGCTGTAAGCCGTTAGACCGCCAAGCGCCCGTACGGCAAGCTCCGGGAAGGTAAAACACGGAATCCCGTGTTCGACTAAATAATCTGCCCCGGAAGCTAAGCTCTCACCGCCCATATATACGCCCAGAACAGGCTTTTCCGGGTATCTCGCCTTTGCCTTAACGATTGCTTCCGCCGTCTCAACCGGCTCCGCCACGGCTGTCGGGCAAAGAAGCACCACGGCGCTGTCGACGCTCTCGTCCGCCATCACGCTTTCGAGCGCAAAGCTGAACCTTTCAACCCCCGCGTCACCCAACACATCCACCGGGTTGTAGACGCTTGCTTCAAGCGGGAGCTTTGGCCGCAAGGTTTCCACCGTTTTCCGGCTGAGGCGCGCCATCTCAAGTCTTTCGACCTCAACCCTGTCCGTCGCCACGATTCCGGGACCGCCGGAATTTGTTATGATCGCGACCCGCGGCCCGCGGGGTACAGGCTGCCGGGCAAAGACCACCGCTAAATCGAAGAGCTCGCTCATCCTCCGCACGCGCAGCACGCCGCTTTGCTTGAAGGCCATCTCGTACGCCAGGTCCGACCCGGCCAGCGCTCCCGTATGGGAAGAAGCAGCCTTTGCCCCGGCTTGGCTCGTACCGGATTTCAGGATGATTACCGGCTTTCTTCTGGTTGCCTTTTCCGCAGCCTCTAAGAAGTGCGCACCCTCCTTAACGTCTTCGATGTAACACAGGATCACCCGGGTGTTCGGATCCTCCGCGGCATCCGCGATAAAATCCGCCTCGTTGAGGTCGGCCTTGTTACCCATGCTCACAAAGCGAGAAAAACCGATGCCGATCTTCAGACTCCAGTCAAGAATGGCAACGAGCATCGCCCCGCTCTGCGAAACGAAGGCGATCTGTCCTTTTAGCGGAAAACCCGCGGCAAAGGATGCGTTTAAGGGGGTGTGCGTGTCCATCAAGCCGACGCTGTTCGGCCCCAAAAGACGCATCCCGTGCGCGTGACAGATACCCACAAGCTCTTTTTCCCGGGCCATACCCTCCGGACCCGTCTCCTTGAATCCCGCCGAGATAACGACCAGGCTTTTCACCCCTGCAGTGCCGCAATCCCGGGCGACCTCCAAAACCTTTTCCGCAGGGACCACTACCACCGCCATCTCAACCCTCTGACCGATGCCTGATACCGCCGGGTAAACCTTAAGGCCTTCGATTTCGCTCTCCTTAGGGTTAATCGGGTAGACGTTGCCGCCGTAACCGCTCTTGATCATGTTCCTGAGAATCACGTTACCCAACTTTTCCCGTTTCTTTGATGCGCCGACCACCGCCACGCCCTCGGGCCGGAAAAGCGCATTGAGCGCCTGCAAGCGATATCACCTCGTCCCCTGGGTGCCTCTCGCTTATTCTTCTCCTATTACCCACTTTGGATAATTAGCTCCCCGTGGGCTCACACTCTTGTCATAGTTTATCTTCGGCAAAAAAAAATGGAATCCTTTACATATCCCAGGTCTAACATTAAAAAAGGCCGCCGATCTGATCTTATACGCCGGTGACAGCGCCGGCAGCAAAGACGTGGTTTCCGATATTCGCCGTCACCGGAAGAGTGCGAATCCACCGGTCCGTTGCTATCCGCGGGTTGTAAAAAAAGAGCGCGCCGTTCGTCGGGTCGACGCCCTCCGCGGCCAACTGCGCGGCCCTGAACGCCTCCTTATCGGGTTCAAGGTTGATAGAACCGTCAGCCACAGGAGTAAACTCGTGAACTCCGTTGGTGCACTGGAAGATAATCTCCTGTATCCCGTCCGGGAAGGCGGGGTGCCGCAACCGGTTCATGATCACCGCGCCCACGGCCACCTTCCCCAAAAAGCTCTCACCGCGGGCTTCCGCATTGATTATGCGTGCCATAAGCACAAACTCGTCGCGGCTGAGCGTAAAGGCTGCCCCGGTTCGGGGAACCCTCAGTACCTGACCGGGTAAGATCAGCGTGGTGTGGAGACCGTTTACCCGCATAAGCCTCTCTACCGTGATCCCGTGCGCCCGGCTTATCCCCCATAGCGCGTCACCTGAAACCACGGTGTACGACGCAGCTTCCCTGCCTGGCTGGCAAACAGGTCCTGCAACGGCTGAGCTCAGGCCGGCAAAAAGCGCCATCCCTTGCAACAACAGCATAAAAAAAAGCGTTGTTCGCGTCCTCATCTTTTCCTCCTTCCCCAAAGATGTATTTTAACCAGCGAACACGCTTCTCTATTCATCGCAGGACTGGATATTATTGCCTAAGAACCAGGATGTTGATTGTTTTTTTAATCCCGGTGTAACGTTTTAGCGCGCATGCCCCTCTGAGTGCCGGATTCCCTGGCAAAAAACAGGCGTATTCGCGAGATGAACCGTACCAATGGGTGTTTCAGCCGTCTTTCGACCTGCCGGTATTCCTCTCGCAAGCGGTCGTGTTCCCGTTGAAGCAGCCGGTAATCCCTTTCAAGCTCCTGCCCGGCGTTGAGGGCCCGCTGCAGCTCCCCCGACAGACGGGTATTCTCCGCCAAGAGACGTCTTTCGTTCTCTGCGGCCCGCGCCCGGCTTTGATCAAGCCTTTGTCTCAGGTCGATCAGTTCGCGCTGCAGTTGGGCTAACTGTGTAGCGTACTGGTCGCGCATCTGGGCAACCTTCCCCCTGTTTTCGCGCTCTTTATCCCGCTCCTGCGCCAACTGCACCTTCAAATCCTCAACCGTATTTTCAAGCTCTTCATTCACGCTTCGCAAATACTCCATCTCCTTTTGCCCTTCCCGCGTACGGCTGACCCATAGCCGACATTGGTGAAGGATGCTCTGTGCTTTGTTTTCAAGCCTTTTTATCTGTTCCCGGCAATACATCAACTCCCGCTTCCTAAGCGTAAGCAGGAGTTCTTTTTCCGAAAGCTGGGCGGTCAGATTCTCGTAATCGTCGCGGTACCGGGCCTGCGCGGCTAAAGCGGCTGCCGCCTCTTGCTGGGCTGCAGCCATCTCATTAAGCTGCGCTTTGAGCGCGGCGCACCTTTTCTGCCATGCCTCACGCTCCGCACAGTGGCGCTGTTTCTGCTCCCGCAGCAGCTCTAAGAACCGCTTCATCACCGCATCATAGGCGGCATGGGCAACAGCACTGTATGACCAGGTTTCCCCCTGATGTTCAAAAAACGGAAAGCGCCGCAATACACCCTCCACCGCCTGAAGGCTGACCGGCCGCCAGAGATTTACGGCTTCAACGATCTGGCTCGAAGACAAGCCTCCCGGATGAGCCCGGAGCACTTTTAGAACAAGGTATTTCAGCGGGTACTGCTCCACACCGACCTCCCACTCCGTAAGCCCCCACATGCCGGTATCGAGCTGGACAAACCGGCCGTCTGAGATCAGGTTGGCCTCGTCGGCAAAGAGTTTTTTGTTCTTACTCTTCTTGTTCTTCTCCTCTCGCCTTAACTCCCACAGGCTAAGCGGCTGCTGGCGTTTTAACAGCAGGTGATAAAAAGGATCGTTTGTACGGAATCCTTCAGCATTCAACCGCCAGTGTCTTTTCTCATCACACTGAAAACAGGAATGCTGTTTGAGGCAAAGCTCCACCTTTGCTTCTACTTCATAAAGCGGCAGGTCTCGCAGCATCTTCCTTCGTACATACGGTGCAATCTCCTTTACCGAAAGCGCTTCAAAAAAGTACAGTGTCCTTTTTAAGACATCGGTCAGCGAATAAAGCCTACCGTTCACACATAACCCACCTTCCTTAATATAGAAATAGCACCATTAATTAACATATATTCAGCAAAAAAAATATTCCTCCTGCTGGCCAAGAGGAATTTTTTACAACGGCTGCCACGCGAATGTCTGTACAAAATGGGGATCAACCCGACCGGCTAACGGTATAGTTGGGAGCCTCTTTGGTTATCGCCACGTTATGCGGATGGCTTTCTAACAGCCCTGCCGGTGTGATCCGGATAAACTGCGTCTTTTCCTTTAACTCATCGATGGTGCGGCAGCCGCAATAACCCATCCCGGCCCGCAACCCGCCGATAAGCTGGAGGACGGTTTCCGCAAGCGGCCCTTTGTAAGGAACCCTTCCTTCCACCCCCTCAGGTACTAACTTCGGACCGTGATCCTGGAAGTATCGTTCGGCGCCGCCCTCGCGCATCGCGCCGAGAGAGCCCATCCCGCGGTAAACCTTGTAACTGCGACCCTGGTAAATCTCGATATCCCCGGGACTTTCTTCCGTCCCCGCCAACAAGCCGCCGAGCATCACGGTGTCTGCACCGGCCGCAATCGCCTTTGTGATGTCACCCGAGAATTTGATACCGCCGTCGGCAATAACGCGGCGCCCCCACCTCTTTGCCTCCCGGGCGCACTCGTAAACCGCGGTTATCTGGGGCACACCGATGCCTGCGATCACCCGGGTGGTGCATATCGAACCGGGGCCTATCCCGACCTTGACAGCATCAGCACCCGCCTCAAAAAGCGCCCGCGCGCCATCGGCCGTGGCCACGTTTCCGGCTACCACTTCGATATCCGGGTAAAGACGCTTCGTCTCTCGGACCGCCCTCAGAACCTTTTCCGAGTGGCCGTGCGCCGTATCAACAACAACGGCGTCAACCTTTGCCGCCACTAAGCCTTCGACCCGTTCCAAGAACCCGGCGGCGACCCCTACCGCAGCAGCGACAAGGAGACGGCCCTGCGCATCCTTGGCGGCATGGGGATACCTGTGCGCTTTTTCGATATCCTTTATCGTTATGAGGCCCCGCAACCGGAAATTCTCGTCAACGAGCGGCAGTTTCTCTATCTTGTACCGGCGCAGGATCTCCTTGGCTCTTTCTAAGGTCGTCCCTACCGGCGCCGTGATCAGGTTTTCCCTGGTCATAACATTCTTGATAGGCTGGTCGAAATCGGTCTCGAACCGGATATCGCGGTTAGTGATTATCCCGACCAACTTCTCCCTCTCGGTCACCGGCACACCGGAGATCCGGTACCGCGCCATCAGTTCCATGGCCTCCCGGACAGCGTTATCGGGGCTCAAAAAGACCGGATCGGTGATCACACCGTGCTCGGACCGCTTGACCCGGTCAACCTCTAAGGCCTGGCGCTCCGCCGTCATATTCTTGTGAATTACGCCGATGCCGCCCTCCCGCGCGATAGCAATCGCCAGGCGGGATTCGGTCACGGTGTCCATTGCTGCGCTGACAAGCGGTATGCTGAGCCTTATTTTGTTTGTCAGAAAGGTGGCCGTATCCACCTCCCGCGGGAGAACCGCCGAAGACGCCGGGACCAACAGGACGTCGTCAAAAGTGAGCCCCTCGCGGCTGAACTTCTCCGGGTACATCCCATCCCTCCCTCGGAAATAGTCCTACTTACGATCGGCGCGGCGATAAGCTTCGCACTGCTTCGTCAGGCTCGCCGGCCGAATCCTCACGTACGTTTTTAGTACGCTGCGGTTCGTCCGGCTTCGCCTTCCTTGCATTGCTCGCTTCTCACCACGTTCCGCTTATGGTATTCCTTCTGCACCTAAGTAACATGCTTACGGGTCTCTACTTTTATCGTTTATGGTGGGAACGGGCGTTCTTGTGGAAACCTCCTCTGTATTCAGTCCATTATAGCATAATCATGACTCAAAATGAAAGGCGCCGCGGCGCGAGCGACATCGCACCGGCGGAAGCGAGGACGGGTAAGAGCGGCAGGGCGTAGCGGCAGTGCGCATACGTGACAAGATGGACTATGGTAAAAAGGGCCAGCAAGCCGAGAATTTGCCCTGCACCCGGAAGCCGCCGTACAAGGCCGCAAACAAGCCCAAAACTCCCCAGCGCAACAATTGTATAATGGTACCAGAAAGCAAGGCGGCACGGCAGTTTGCCTTCTCCGCCCCAGAGAAAGACCTTGGCCCAAAGAAGCTTGAACTTCCCACGCGTGTACCATTCAAAGTAGCGCCCGAACTCTCCCCGGAAACCTCTCTCCAGGCGTTTTAAACCCAGCGCGGTGTGCAGCCGTGCCGTCTCCATGGGGTCCTTGCCAACCGGCCACGCAGGATGCCAGCCGTACTTTATTCCCTCCAAGTTAACGTAGGTGCCTAAAAGCAAAGGATTTCCCCCACCCGCCGAAAGCGGAATAAAGCGGTGAAAGAGCAAGGCATTGCGTATCACCCAGGGGGAAAGAACCAGGCAAAACGTCACAAAAAACACCGCCGCCGAGCGAAGCACCGCTTTGCGCGGGTGCCTCCGTGACCTCAGTGCCAACAGCAAGCCGCAGAAAGCAGCAAAGCAAAGCAGCGCGCCGGTGGGACGGACGAGCGCCGCAGCCGCCCCCAAAATCCCGAGCAGCGCATATGAACCGGTATTGCCGGGCTCGGCCTTTACCCAGTGATACGTAAAGAGTAACAACAGAAAGGCAAAGAGCGTCTCGGTCAATAGAAGACCGTTTATCAAAATGAGCGGGGGGTAAAAAGCGACCAGCGCCGCGGGAAGAAGTCCCGCATAACGGCCGCCGAAACGGCGCGCGATCAGATACGTTAAGTACACGCTCCCGACCATGAGTAAAGCCTGGGCGTACCGTGCAGCCGCCAGCGCCCGGGGCTCTTCGCTGAAAAGCCAGATGAACAGCGAAAGGAACAAAGGATAGCCGGGGGTCGTATAAGCCGACGGCCCAAGGGCAGGTTCCGGGCAAAGACGCGGACGCCACCACGAAAAAACGTGGTCCGTGACCAGACGACGGGCACTGTCGATGTACCCGACGTCATCGCTCCCGAGCGTAAGGGTACTGCCCCAATGGTGAATGAAGGCCGCCCGTACCGCCAGCGCAGCCATAAGAATCAGCAGCAGGGGGGCGTTTTTCAGCAGCCGCTGCGTTGTACCAGTAGGCATGATAAAGATTTCGGCCGACCGGCCCTTTTTCCTCCTGGTAAAGTCCGACGACGGATTTCCATGTCTAAGAAAGAGGAATCGGGTCCCAAACGGCGAAGTAGCCACTGAACAAAAGAACCACATGCTAAGGAGTCAAAAGTGGCAAGGATTTCGGTCATCATCCCGGCTTACAACGAGGAGCACGGGATCAGCGCCGCGCTTAAAGAGATTTCTGCAGCCGTTTCAGGCCTGGATTCGGAGATCATCGTGGTGGACGACGGATCCACCGACCGGACGGCGGAGCTTGCGCAGCGCTACGCCACCAAGGTGATAAAACATCCTTCCAACCAGGGTAAAGGCGCGGCGATGAAGTCCGGGTACCGGGCGGCATCCGGAGAAGATCTTGTTTTTGTCGACGCGGACGGCACTTACCCCGCACACCATCTCGCGGAGATCGTCCGGGAATTGGCAAAGGCCGATGTGGTATTCACCTGCCGGACCAACCGGGAGAACATACCCTTGCTTAACCGTTTTGGCAACTGGCTGATCACCAAGCTGATCAAGAAGCTTGCCGGTTTTACGGGCAACGATCCCCTTTCAGGGCTTTACGGGATGCGGCGGTCCGTTTTAGAGAGCATTGGGTTGGAATCGTCAACCTTTGCCATCGAAACGGAAATTGTTGTAAAGGTGTCGAGATCGAGGTTCAATACCGCGGAGATTCCGATCGCTTACCGGCCGCGTCTGGGAGCCTCCAAGCTACGCCCGCTGAGGGACGGGTTACGGATCTTCAGGGTCTTGATAGACATGCTTTTTATATTCCAGCCGTACTTAACTCTTACGCTTCCCGGATTCCTTATTTTCCTTGTCGGGGCAACCTTAGCCGGCGTGCTGGCGGTCAAAGGCACGGTAAGTCTTGACGGTGTTCGCTTGGGCCTGCACTCCTTCTTGGCGGGCGCAGCCTTTATGATTCTTGGGATCAACGCCGCCGCTTACGGAGGCATCATCGACCTTTACGCCGTGCGTCACCGGTTCAAGAAGCCGTCGCGTATAACGCGGATTATCACCCGAGCGTCTTTATTTAAGACACTGCGCAACCTAAGCCTGCTGATCCTGCTGATAAGCCTCCCAGCGCTCGCCGGTCAGTTTTCCCACTGGGTGAGCAGCGGGTTTGGACCCTTCTCGGCAACTAAAAGCTGGATGCTTGCCCTCACGGGGCTGCTTTTGGGGCTGCAGGGGTTGTTCATGAGCATCATTTACCGGATATTTGCAAAGGACTGCTATGAGCTTATGGATGTGGTGGCAAAAAATGAGCACAACCGGATTTCTGTGAAGCGCGACCTCTCCGAAAGGATAGCAGCCAAAAGCCACATGTAGGGGTGACCGGCCGGTCGCCCGGACATACAGCCTGACTGCCAGATCCGTCTTTTAGGCAACGGTTCCCTGCTTGTGTGCGTTACCGCTGAATGATAAACTACGGTTGACCGCCGGGAGTCAGGAGACCCCGAAAAACCCGGGAGGGCTAACGACTTATTTTATGGTAGAAAATGCGCGGAACTATCTGCAAAAAGGGAACTTTTTTCGCTTACCAACGGTCTAAATAGTGTCCGGAAAAGTTCCGGGCCCAGAGGAGGATGCTCCTTTGGTTGACGTGAAAACCCTGGTTGCGAAGGCCCAAGACGGTGACATGCAGGCCTTTGAACAACTGGTTATGGTATATCAGGATCGGCTTTACGGCCTTTGCTACCGGCTGTCAGGAAACCATGCGGATGCACAGGACCTGGCACAAGAGTCGTTTGTGCGGGCTTACCGGGCGCTAGGGAAGTTCCGCCGGGAGGCCGATTTCGGGACTTATCTGCACAGGATTGCGATCAACCTCTGGCTCAGTTACCGGAAGCGCAACCATAATGAACTGTCCCTCGACGACCCGGTCCTGACCGGAGAGGGCCGG
>DTYU01000113.1 GCA_012961725.1 Desulfotomaculum sp. | reverse complement strand
GGCCTTCGGGTTCTGAACCGCCTCGCCGAGGCCAACGTTCACGGTTACTTTTTCAAGTTTGGGAACCTGCATCACGTTCTTGTACCCAAACTTATCCATCATCGCCGGCACAACTTCTTGCCGGTATTTCTCCTTCAAACGCGACACCTTCCTACTGCCCCTTTCATACACTCCTAACCCAGAACTTCCCCGCACTTTTTGCAAACGCGCACCTTGCTGCCGTCATCCAAAATGCGGCGGCCGACCCGGGTAGGTCTATGGCACTTCCCGCACACGAGCATCACGTTCGAGGCATGGACCGGTGCCTCTTTTTCCATGATCCCGCCCTGGGGAATCCGCCGCGTCGGCCGGGTATGGCGCTTTACGACGTTCACCTTTTCGACGATCACCCGGCGCTCCTTGGGCATTACCGTCAATACCTTTCCCTTCTTGCCGGCGTCCTTGCCCCTAAGAACAATAACGGTATCCCCTTTTTTTACGTGCACCTTAGACATTTGGCAACCCCCTTACCTGCGGGCCACTAAAGAACCTCCGGAGCAAGTGAAATTATCTTCATAAAATCCCGGTCGCGCAGCTCCCGGGCGACCGGCCCGAAAATCCGTGTCCCGCGCGGACTCTTATCATCTTTAATAATTACCGCCGCGTTTTCATCAAACTTGATGTAAGACCCGTCCGGGCGCCGCATCTCCTTTTTCGTCCGGACCACCACCGCCTTAACCACATCGCCCTTTTTCACCACGCCGCCGGGTGAGGTCTCTTTTACGGAGCATACAATGATATCACCAATGCCCGCATAACGCCGGAAGGCGCTGCCTAAGATTCTAATGCACATCAGCTTCTTGGCGCCGGTATTATCAGCCACGTTGAGCATTGTATGAACCTGGACCATTAAGTAACCCTCCCTAAAAAATCCCGCTTCTCTCGGCGCGGCGATAAGCTTTGGCCCGCATGGCTTACTCTTCTCTGGCCTCTGACGTCCCGCCTCCGACCTCTGAAATGGTCTCGGTCCCCTCGCCGGTTTCGGGAACGCTGCCAAAACGCTTCCCCCGCTCGACGATCTCCACCACCCGCCAGCATTTTTCCTTGGAAAGCGGCCGTACCTCCATAATTCTAACCTTATCCCCAACCTGGCAAGCGTTTTCTGCGTCGTGTGCTTTTACCTTCTTTGTACGCCGGATGGTTCGCTGGTACAAAGGGTGGCGGACCAGACTCTCGACTGCCACTACAACCGTTTTGTCCATTTTGTCGCTTACTACGCGCCCTACGCGCACCTTACGCATCCTGCGCCCCATTAAAATACCTCCCAACGGTGTTATCCCGACGGCCGACCTGGGGGCACACCCGACATTCAGTGGACTGAGTGTCGGGAGTGTCCTCCGTCCGATGTCCGACGTCGGACGCCCGATGACCGACATGTCAGGCTCTCTTTATGCTAAGTTCTCTTTCCCGGAGCACCGTCCTCAAGCGTGCAATTCGGCGTTTTACCTCTTTGATTCTCATCACGTTATCAAGCTGGCCGGTCGCCAACTGAAACCGCAAGCGAAACAGCTCGTCTTTAGAATCAGCAATCTTGCGAACCAACTCCTCGTCGGTCAGTTCCCTTATCTCACTAACCTTCACCTGCTTCACCTGCTTCCTCGCGCATCACGAACTTGGTTTTGAGCGGCAGCTTGTGCGCCGCCAACCGCATCGCCTCGCGGGCAACATCCTCGGATATCCCGCCAATCTCAAAAAGGATCCGTCCCGGTTTTACAACCGCCACCCAGTACTCGGGTGAGCCCTTCCCGCTGCCCATCCGCGTCTCAGCCGGCTTGGCCGTAACCGGCTTATCCGGGAAGATCCTGATCCACACCTTGCCACCGCGCCGGATGTGACGAGTCATCGCGATCCGGGCCGCCTCTATCTGCCGCGCCGTTACCCAGGCAGGTTCCAAGGCCTGGAGGCCATAATCACCAAAATGAACGGTGGTCCCGCCTTTGGCTTTACCGGTCATCCGGCCCCGGTGATGCCTTCTGAACTTGACTCTCTTCGGCTGTAACATTCTTCAAAGCTTACCTCCTCGTACCCGAAGCCCGCTGAGGCAAGACCTCGCCTTTATAGATCCAAACCTTGACCCCAATCTTACCGTAAGTGGTGTTAGCCTCAGCAAAACCGTAATCGATATCCGCCCTAAGCGTGTGCAGCGGTACTTTACCCTCGCTGTACCACTCCGTCCGGGCGATCTCGGCACCCGCCAGACGCCCGGCCACGGATATCTTGATCCCTTTGGCACCCATCCGCATCGTTCGCGACACCACCTGTTTCATTGCCCGGCGGAAAGACACACGCCGTTCAAGCTGGAAGGCCACGTTTTCTGCCACCAACTGCGCATCGAGTTCCGGAATCTTTATCTCTGCGATGTTTACGCTAACCTGCTTGCCGGTTAGTGCCTCCAACTCCTTGCGTAAGTGCTCTACTTCGGCACCGCCGCGCCCGATAACGATTCCCGGCTTGGCGGTATGGACGGTAATCTTTAGGCGGTTGGCCGTCCGTTCGATGTGAATGGTGGAAATACCCGCCTGCTGAAGCTTTTTCTTAATAAAGCGCCGGATCTTGATGTCTTCCAGGAGGAATTCGGAAAAATGCTTCTTGTCGGCAAACCACCTGGCGTTCCAGTCGCGGTTTATGCCAAGTCTTAACACCCGGGGATCAACCTTTTGACCCATCCCTTTCCTATCCCTCCTTTCGCTCGCCAACCACAACGGTAATGTGGCTCATGCGGCGGCGTATGATATTCGCCCGGCCGTATGCGCGCGCCCTGTACCGTTTGAGGGTTGGACCCTGATCCACATACGCATTGAGGATAACCAGTTCATCCGCCACCATATCCTGGTTATGCTCTGCGTTGGCTACCGCGGAGCGCACTACCTTCTCCACCAACTTCGCCGCCTTTTGCGGTGTAAAGCGCAACAGATTCAGTGCCTCACCGATCTCTTTTCCGCGGATCAGATCCACCACTTGGCGGGCCTTCCGCGGTGCAATACGGAGGTACTTGGCGGTCGCTTTTGCCTCTTTGACTGGTCTTGTATCCGCCACCTTGAACCCTCCTTACTTCAGGGCTGTGGAGCGCTCGGTATGGGCCCCATGGCCCCTGAAGGTCCGCGTCGGGGCAAATTCACCCAACTTGTGCCCGACCATCTCTTCGGTAATGTAAACCGGTACATGTTTTCTGCCGTCGTAAACCGCAATCGTGTGTCCAATCATCTGGGGAAAGATGGTCGAACGCCGAGACCAGCTTCTGATCACCCGCTTTTCCCCGCGGGCGTTCATGCCCTCGATCTTTGACAGCAGCTTAGGCTCACAATACGGTCCCTTTTTCAGTGAACGTCCCACCGTCAATCCCCCTTTACTTCGACCGGCGCTTCATGATCAGCCGGTCACTCGGCTTCGGTTTCCTGGTGCGCGCCCCCAGGGCCGGTTTACCCCAAGGGGTCACCGGATTGCGCCCGATCGGCGATTTGCCTTCGCCGCCGCCGTGCGGGTGGTCTACCGGGTTCATGACCACGCCTCTTACCGCAGGCCTGATACCCTTCCAGCGTGCGCGCCCCGCTTTGCCGACGCTGATGTTTTCGTGCTCCACATTTCCCACCTGCCCGACGGTTGCCCGGCAGTCAAGGTGAATCAGCCGGACTTCGCCCGAGGGCATACGTATGTGGGCATAATCTCTCTCTTTGGCCATCAACTGCGCCGATGCACCCGCGGAACGCACCAACTTTGCACCCTCGCCGGGATTAAGCTCCAAGTTGTGAATCACCGTCCCTGCCGGGATCTTCCGGAGGGGGAGGGCATTTCCCGTCCTAATGTCGGCATCCGGGCCAGACATAACGACCTGGCCCACTTCCAGGCCTACAGGAGCGATAATATACCGCTTCTCCCCGTCCCGGTAATGCAAAAGGGCGATTCGCGCCGAGCGGTTGGGGTCGTATTCGATCGTTGCAACCCTTGCCGGAATCCCGTCTTTATCGCGCCTAAAATCAATCACCCGGTAAAAGCGCTTATGACCGCCTCCCTGGTGCCGCACCGTAATCCGCCCCTGGTTGTTCCGCCCGCCGCGCTTCTTGAGGGGCCTCAGCAGCGAGCGTTCGGGCTGCGCCCCGGTAACCTCTTCAAAGGTGGCTCCGGTCACAAACCGTCTACCAGGTGATGTGGGTTTATACTTTTTTACCGGCACCCTAAATCCTCCTTCCAAAAATTTCGGGGACACCACACTAAATTT
>DTYU01000112.1 GCA_012961725.1 Desulfotomaculum sp. | reverse complement strand
TGGCAACGCCGGCGGAAGGGCTGGCCGGCCGGTTTGTGAGGCTCGACCGGAAGGAGTTCGGTGTCGTCCCGGGCGTCAACGACAGGGAGTACTACACGAACTCCTTCCATATACCCGTTCACTTTCCGGTGGAGTGCTTCCAGAAGATCGACTTAGAAGGACCGTACCATAAGTTTTGCAACGCCGGTCATATCAGTTACGTTGAACTCCCCTCACCCCCCGTGCACAACCCGGAGGCGGTAGAGGCGATCATCCGCTACATGGCCGCGCGGGACATGGGATACGTGGGCATCAACTTCCCGGTGGATTTCTGCAACATCTGCAACTTCTCAGGGGTATTGGGGGACTCGTGCCCGAGGTGCGGCGCGACTTCGATCAGGCGGGTGCGGCGGATCACCGGCTATCTTTCAACAGTGGACCGCTTCAACGACGCCAAGGTGGCTGAACTGAAGAACCGGGTGGTGCACTTAGGCGGGCCGGAAGCGGTGCATTAAAAAAGTAGTAGGTTCTGAGCGAAGGAAGGCGGATAAACGGTGTCGAGAAGCAAGAGAAATTGCTATAGATATGAACTACGAGAAGGGCGGAAGATTGTGTATGTGGGTATAACCAATAACCCTGAAAGGCGCGAGTGTGAACATAGGAGCGAAGGGAAGGGATTTAGTCGTATGAATATTGTCGGCCCTGCAGTAACACGACCGTCTGCAAAGAAATGGGAGGCAAAGAGACTTGAGCAATATCGTCGCAGTCACGGAGGCAAGAATCCGCAGCATAATCAAACTGAAACCTAAAGGTGCGGCTTGACGATCTGGATAAGTGGTACTTGGAGGACTAGTTGATGGCAAAAAGTGACCTTCCTTTCGGGAGCGAGTTTTCGCCGAGCCAGATTGATCTTATTCGGATTTTGGAAATGGCTCAAGAACATAGCGGAGACTGGCATGCCCTGGAGGATTCAATACGGCAGGAATATTTTGATTCTCACCCGACCAGCGAGTACAACCGCCGAAAGCTGGCGAATAACTGTAAGTTGGGAATGATCGCTTATGGTGTTCTTACGCGTGGTGGCCACCTAACAGAATTTGGAAAAGAACTTTTTTCTCTCAAGGAAACGCCAGATAAGCTTTACGAGCTTTTCGCACGGCACATTCTGTTAAACCTCAAGGGACTAATAGTTCTCCAAACGGTTCAAGATATGCAGGTACATGGTGAAAAAGTGGAACTGCGGAAATTACGCGAATGGTTAAAAGAAAGAGGTGTTCGCTTTCCGCGAGGAGGAAAACATCCGAGCATAATGCGCCTGTGGCTCGAAAAAGCGGGGATAGTTACTTCTGCTGATTGGCAAATAGACACCCAACGGCTCGAAGAGGTTGTTGGTGCGTCCAGCAAAACGTTGGATGAGCTTTCCATGTTTACTGTTGAGCAAAAAGCTTTTTTGAAAACTCTGGCCAATTTAGGGGGAAGCTCATATTGGTCAAACGAAGTGGAGAAGTTAGCGGCTACAACGTATGGGGTAAAGTTCGATGAAAAAAATCTACCCAAGACTGTGCTCTATCCGCTTGAGAGAAATGGTTACATATCTCTCGAAAGAGGAACCAAGGCAAGTGGTCGAGGAGCAAAACCCTTCAGGGTGTGGCTCTCGAAAAAGGTACATACAGCCTTAGTTGTTCCACTTATTGAGTGCCTTGAAAGCCAGGTACATCCTGACCTTCGGCCTCTATTGCGAAAACCCTTCATGGAGATACTAAAAGATCTGTCTGCGAGAGATAAACATATCAAGGGGCTGGCTTTGGAAGCACTTGGGTTTTACCTTATGAGGCTGATTGATTTGAAGTACGTAGCAACCCGCCTTCGGGGTGAGACGACGGGAGGTGCAGAAGTTGATCTGATCTTTGAGGGGGCACGCCTCCTCTTTTCTCGTTGGCAGATACAGTGCAAGAATACTAAGGTTGTTAGTCTTGACGACGTGGCCAAAGAAGTTGGACTTACATTTCAACTGAAATCTAACGTGGTGATGGTTATTTCTACCGGCAGTATCAGTAGTGAGGCCAGGAAGTATGCGCAGCAGGTAATGAGGACTACTAACTTGAATGTAGTTCTACTGGACTCAGCCGATTTAGAAAAGATTGCCAAAACCCCTACACATATAGCAGATGCTTTAAATCGAGAAGCAATATATGCGATGAAAATAAAAAAATTGGACCTGTAGGTGGGAACTATGCTGCGTATTGAGCCGTTTTACGAGACCGAATATGGAGTAGCATACTTAGGGGATGCAAAAGAGATCCTTGCGGATGAGAGCTTGAAAAACTCGGTTGACCTGATAATGACCTCCCCTCCTTTTGCGTTGCGGCGGAAGAAAGAATACGGGAATGTCGAGGCGGGAGAATACGTAGCGTGGTTCCTAGAGTTTGCGCGCGTTTTTCACAGAATCCTCAAACAGAAAGGGAGTCTTGTAATTCACATAGGCGGCAGTTGGGATCGGGGGCAGCCGACACGAAGCCTTTATCATTATGAGTTACTAATAGAACTCTGTAGGATGCCGGGATATAAGTTCTATCTTGCTCAGGAATTCTTTTGGTACAACCCTTCAAAACTCCCTACACCGGCGGAATGGGTTACAGTTCGTCGGGAGCGCGTCAAAGACGCAGTGGATTGTATATGGTGGCTTTGCAAAGAGCCTCATCCAAAGGCAAGTAACCGGAAGGTGTTGCAGCCGTACAGTGAGAGTATGGAACAACTCTTGAAAAATGGGTACAAAACGAAAGTCCGACCAAGCGGGCATCAGATATCCGCTAAGTTTAGCAAAAGAAATAACGGAGCGATTCCGCCTAATCTAATTCAAATCGCGAACACTGAGAGCAATAGTCGTTACTTGCGCGCTTGTCGCCAATCCGGGATAAGACCCCATCCGGCAAGGTATCCTGCTGGTCTCCCGGAATTTTTTATTAAGATGCTGACGGATGAGGGTGATCTTGTAGTTGATCCGTTCGCTGGTTCAAACGTGACTGGAGAAGTTTGCGAGCATCTAAAACGCCGTTGGGTAGCTGTTGATGTTGTTGAGGAATATTTAGAAGGATCGAAGTTTCGTTTCGATGAGTTCTGTATAGGTGACTGGGTGGAGCGAAGCGGCCAGAGAAGCTTTTTCTTACGGGAGGAAACCGAGAAATACCAATAACCAGATAGGGCGGATCTTAGGATATAAGGGCTTTGAGGTGATGGCAGTGGCCGTACAGGGATTGGGTGGTATGCGACGGAGAACGCCCGGAGGAAAGTGCAGAAGCCGCCGACCTTTGACTTCTTAGGCTTCACCCACTTTAACGACAAAACCCGGAGGGGTCAGTACAAGCTTGGGCCGCACGAGCGCCAAGAGGTTCCGGGAGAAGCTCAAGGCGGTAAAGAAGTGGGTTAAGGCGGTAAGGTACCTGATGCCGCTGCGTAAGTGGTGGCCGATGTTCCAGCTCAAGCTGTTGGGTCATCAGCGGTACTGCGGAGTTAGCGGCAACTATGAGAGGGTCGAGGCATTTACGGAGCAGGCCCTGAGAATTGAGGCTAAGTGGTACGAGCGCGCGAGCCAGAGGCGGCATAAGTGCGCCGCCGGTTTTGGAAGTTCGTTAGGCGATATCGGCACCCAGGCCTAAAATCTCTTTTGACCTCTATGCTTTCAGCGGTTGATGCGTGTGAGCTTTCTTGAAGAGCCGAATGCGGGAAATCCGTACGTCTAGTTGTGTGAGGGGCGTAGAGAGTAGTCGATACGTCTACTCGACAAATGATTTATCTGTCTTATCTAAAGTTATAGGCGATGCTAATAAATGTTATATATACTCCAAAAACCATTACGTTGACAGAACTGTTTAAAAGCAGCTGAATCACAGAATCACAAAGGGTCGTATTGGCGTATTATGAACATGTTTCTGAATCAACTGCCTAAAGGAGGCTAATGTTACGTGGTAAACGGACAAGTTAGGCTCCGTATCGCCGGCATAGTCCGCGAAAGCGTGGTGGACGGCCCGGGGCTGCGGTACGTTATTTTTGCGCAGGGGTGCCCGCACCGCTGTCCCGGCTGCCACAATCCGGAGACCTGGGACCCGGCGGGCGGGTATGACGTAACCGTAGACGAGATAGTTGCGGATGTCGAACGTAACCCGCTGACGCGCGGGGTGACCTTTTCCGGCGGGGAGCCTTTTTCGCAGGCGGCGGCCTTTGCCTCCCTTGGCAGACTCCTCAAGGATAAGGGTTATGACATCGTTACCTATACCGGGTATACCTATGAACAGCTTCGGGCAAAGGGGGAGGAAGCAGTGCAAGACCTCCTCGAGATGACCGATATTCTCATTGACGGCCCCTTCATTCTGGCTGAGCGCGACATCACCCTTCCCTTCCGCGGTTCGCGCAACCAGCGGATCATTGACGTCCGCGCCTCAAAGACGACCGAAGCACCGGTTGCAATTTTACACCTCTAAAGCCTGACACAGGATGCCTTCGTGCCGCGTGACAGTCCCATAAATCTACCAAGAAGGAGAAAGCCTGACCTATCACTTCCCTGCATAAAAAAGTGGTGGTAGAACCCAACTTTTGTGGCCAGAAAGATAAATTCTTGAGTATTTCGAGATTTTGGCGCGTTGACATACTTTCGGGTAACCGGCATATAATAAAACAATATTGGTTTCTTGGGTTATTTGTGTTTTTAGGGGAGGAATGGATTTGGCTCTGACGCGCCGGCGCAAGGATTTTCTTGCCATGCTAATTCAAAGGTATGAACAAAGAAGGCGTCCTGTGCACTATACCGATGTGGCAAGCGATTTAAAAGTAAGTCGCTGGACGGCGTATGACATCCTGCGCCGGCTCGAGCAGGACGGTTACTTAGAAGCGGTTTACGAAACGGGCAGAAAGGAAGGAGGGCCGGGACGGGCCTTGGTGCTTTACAGACCGACCCGGAAGAAAGATCCGGCAAGAAGGGAGTCGGCGGAGGACTGGCCGGCGCTGCGGGGGCGCCTGCTGAACCTGCTCAAGGAAAAGAGGCAGCGGGCAAGGGAGATCGTGGGGGAACTCCTGCATGAGCTTCCGGAAATCAAGGGGAGACTGGCAAAAAGCGCTTACAACCTTGCGGTGCTGATTGCCCACCTTGGCGAAATGAGCACAAGCGGGCGCAAGTTTCTTTCAGAGATAATCGCCAGGGCGCGTCATCCCGAAGAGGGACTGAGTCTTTTTACCGGTGCGGCGATCGGGGCGTTGTTAGGCGGCGCGGTCTCCGGTCCGGTAGAAAGGTGTATAAAACGGTTACAGAGGCAGGTTGCGGAGCTTGAGCCGGGCGAAGTTCACTTCTTGGCAAGTTTTCTTAAAGAAGCGCTTGAACGCTGAAGCAGTTAAAGCGGGGGTGGTCGTAGGTCATGGGCTTGGATGGGACGAAATGAGGGAAAGCTAAACAAGAAACGTTAAGGAGGGGGTTATATGTCGAGTTTGTCACCGAGTTTTGAGCTGGCAAGACGGTTTCTCGGCGAGCAATTAGTACGGCAGATGCTCGGGTATATCGACCGCAATCCCGAAGAGAATCTCCCGAAAGTTCTTGCCCTGGCCAAGAAATTAGCGAAGAGGGAGCACCACCGGCGGCACGCACTGAAGATCGCCGAATGGTATGAAACCAATCCGGCGGGGCGGGTCTATATCAACAGGCTTTTCGAGCGTACGCACCCTAACGTAAAGCGGCGGCTCCTGCACAACTGGTTTATCAACGCCATGATCCTGGGCATCCCGCGCCAGCAGGAGCTCTCTCGGAAGTTAGGGGTGCATATCCCGAACTTCTTCCTGATTGACCCTACCAGTGATTGCAACCTCCGGTGCGAGGGCTGCTGGGCCGGGATGTATGAAAAACACGATACGCTCGATTTTGAAACCTTGGACCGGCTGATGAATGAGGCAAAGGAACTCGGAATCTATTGGGCCGTGATCTCCGGCGGTGAGCCGTTCAAATACCCGCACCTTATCCGCCTGGCGGAAAAGCACCCCGATATGGCCTTTATGGTCTATACAAACGGCACCTTAATTACCGAAAAGGTGGCAGACGCCATTGTGGAGGCCGGGAACCTTTCCCCAGTGATAAGCCTCGAAGGGTGGCGCGAGCAGACCGATGCGCGGCGCGGCAAAGGGGTCTTCGACCGGATCATGAAGGCCATGGACGCATTGCGGGAACGGGGGGCCGTCTTTGGAATCTCACTCACCATCACCAGATACAATGTCGATGAGGTTACCAGCGACGCGTTCATCGATTTTCTCATTGAAAAGGGAGCCGTTTACGGCTGGACCTTTCACTACATTCCCATTGGGCGGAACCCGAACCCCGACCTGATGGTGACGCCCGAGCAGCGGGCCTACTTGTCGGAGCGGATACCGTATATCAGGACGCACAAACCGATTCAGATCGCCGATTTCTGGAACGACGGCGCACTCACGTGCGGCTGCATCGCTGGCGGCAGGATGTATTTTCACATCACGGCCAGCGGTGTCGTAGAGCCCTGCGCGTTTGCCCATTTTTCCGTGGAGAACATAAAGGGCAAATCGCTGCTTGAGGTGCTCAAGAACCCGTTGTTTGCCGCCTTCCAGAAGCGGCAGCCGTTCAATGATAATCACCTGCGCCCTTGCCCGATCATCGACGTACCGCAGGCCCTGCGGGAGATCGTTGCCGAGACCGGTGCGCGGCCTACCCATCCCGGGGCGGAGTCGATACTCGCCGGGACGGTCGCCGCCTATTTAGACCGGCGTGCGGAGGAATGGGGCAGGGTGGCCAACGCGATTATGGCCCGGAAAGAGGAAGCCGGC
>DTYU01000111.1 GCA_012961725.1 Desulfotomaculum sp. | reverse complement strand
GCCACGCCTGGTCCTGCGGCCTCCCCCCGGGTCGATGCTCACGCCGCGGCTCCGGTACCCCCCTGGGCTGTACCCCGGGTTCTGATTTTACAACCCCCGGCTGTGGACTTGTTGAGGGCCGTACCGGTGCGGCACCCGCCGGTAAGGGAGTCCCCCTTTCGGCAACCGCCTTCGCCGCAGGTGCAGGAGCCGCCGAACCTTCAGCCTCCCCGGGGGCTGCCGGAGCGGGTTTCACCGGCAGAGAAGGCTTTGCTTCAGGTTGGAGCGGCCGCCCGGCGACCCCGGGAAAGATGCCGCGACCAGCCCTCTTTTCAAAGGAGAGCGGCCGCTGCGCAAACCGCCTGTCCGGTGGACGCTGAGGAACCTTATCCACCAATCCCGGCCCGTAGTCTGAAATCGACGGTGATCTCTCCGGCGGCTTCTCTTCTTTTGGTTCCGCCTTCTTTTGAGCGCCCTGCGGTTCAGCCTGTTTCCTCTGCGCGCCCTCTCCCGGCCGGGCAGCAGATTTCCCTGCCGGTTTCGGTGCAACTTCCTTACCCGCTAACGGCCCGGATTCAACACCGGCTGCCGTCCCTTTCATAATTTTATCAGGACCAGCCGGGGAAAGCGCCATGCGTACCCGTTCGACTTCTTCATCCGATAAAGCGGAAAAATTGCACTTAACCTCGATACCCAACTCCGCCAATTTCTTGATAAGCTCCCTACTCTCTATCTTCAGCTCTTTGGCAACCTCATGCACCCTCTTTTTTGCCATCCAATCACCTCCGTACTCTAAAAATCTAACCCTTTGCTTCGCCTCCCTCTACGAATTTGACAATCCTTTCTGCCAGGGGTTCATCTAAGACCGCCACCACCGCGCGCGGGGGCCGGCCTAAGGCGGCTCCCAATTGGGCCTTCGTACCGTAAATGACAACCGGTATGCCGGTTCCTCTGGTAAAACGCTGAAAGTCGCGGATTGTCTGCTTGGCGGCATCGGCAGCAAGGATGATCAGGCGTGCCTCCCGCTTCCGGATCTTAACCCGAACCACGAAATCTCCTGAAACTACCTGCCCGGCCCGCTGGCCTAACCCTAAGTATTGTCTTACGTCCTTTTGGGGCACCGCCCTATCAACTCCTCTCGAAAATTGTACTTCATTCGATAAGCGCGGCGATAAGCTTCGCACAGCTTCGTACTTCAGAAGTCAGATGCAGTTCTTCTGCATCTAAGCAACAGGCTTGCGGGTTCCTACTTTCATCCTTTATGGCGGGAACGAACGTTCCCATGAGAAATCTCCTCTCGAACCGCATCTATGACTTGTTCAGGTATAGGATGCGCCAGCGCCCGCTGGAGCCTTTTCCCCTTCACCGCACCAGCCAAGCAGTTCACAGACGGACAGACGTACGCCCCGCGCCCGGGCTTTTTCCCGGTCGGATCCACGGTGATCTGCCCCTCTGGCGTCCGCACTATGCGAATCAGTTCTTTCTTTGGTTTCATTTCCCGGCAGCCGACACACCGGCGCAGGGGTACCCTTTTAGGCCTGTGCAAAACCTCCACTCCACTGAAAACAGTTCAAGCTGATGCCGAACCTCGAACCGACCCCAAATCCTATCCCCAAGGGTCTCAGGCCTCGCTGAAATCGACCTCGGGTTCCTCGATGTATTCCTCTTCCTCTTTCCCGTACAGGTCTTCATATTCCTTGGCATAGATCTCTTCCATCTGCGATTCACTTTTGATGTCGATCCTCCAGCCGGTCAGCTTCGCCACAAGACGTGCGTTTTGCCCCTCTCTCCCTATCGCAAGCGAGAGCTGGTTGTCCGGGACGATCACACGGGCGATCTTCTCTTCATCCCAAGTCTCCACCGCCACCGCCTTCGCGGGGCTCAATGCTTCAGCCACAAACCGTGAAGGGTCCGGGTCCCAGCGGATGATATCTATTTTTTCATTCCGCAATTCATTGACTACCGCCTGTACCCGCGTCCCTTTCGGCCCGACACAGGCGCCGACGGGATCGACATTCGGGTCTCGCGAGTAGACCGCTATCTTGGAGCGAACACCGGCCTCGCGTGCCACCGCTTTCAGCTCTACAACCCCGTCGTGAAGCTCGGGTACCTCAATCTCAAAAAGACGGCGCAAAAAGTTATGGTGTGTTCGCGACACGACGATCTGGGGTCCCCTGGTTGTTTTGCGGACCTCCAAAATACAAGCCCGGATCCGGTCACCCTGCCGGTAACGCTCTCCGGGCATCTGCTCTGACGGCGGAAGCACCGCCTCGGTTTTCCCGAGTTCGATGTGTACGTGCCGCTGTTCAACCCGCTGGATGGTACCCGTGATTATATCTCCTTCGCGGCTCGCGTAAGCCTCGTAAATCATATTGCGTTCCGCCTCGCGGATGCGCTGAACCACCACCTGCTTCGCAGTCTGCGCAGCGATCCGGCCGAAATCCCGGGGGGTCACTTCGAATTCCAGGGTGTCACCGGCTTCATACCGGGGGTCTATCTTTTTGGCTTCTTCAAGCGAAATCTCTTCCCGAGGGTCACAGACCGTCTCAACAACCAAACGCTGCGTGAGGACCCTGCACTCACCGGTCTCCCGGTCGATCTCCACCCGGGCGTTTTGCGACGAACCAAAATTTCGCTTATAAGCGGAAAGAAGCGCTGCTTCAACCGCAGAAATCAACAGTTCTATGGAAATGCCTCTTTCTTTTTCTAAGTCACGCAGTGCTCTTAGGAACTCCGTATTCAAAAAAAAGCCACCCCCTCATTACCAATCAAAAACCAGCCTGGCCCTACCAATGACTCCATAAGGAATATCGACCTCTGATCCGTCAACCGCGAGCCGTACTGTACCTTCCCCGGCAGTAACAATTCTCCCCGTAAACTTCCGCCTTCCGTTAACGGGGCTTCTTGTTACGACCTCTGCCTTCCGGCCGATGAAGCGCACATAATCGGCGGGTTTCTTAAGCGGCCGCTCGACCCCTGGAGAAGAAACCTCCAAGAAATACGCGTTCGGGATGAGGTTTTTCTCGTCTAACACCCGGCCGAGCCTCTCCGAAACCACCCCGCAGTCCTCATGCGTGATACCGCCGGGCTTGTCGATAAAAACCCGCAGGAACCAGCGGCCTCCCTCTTTTCGGTACTCTACGTCCACCAGCTCCAAGCCGAGTGCTTCAGCCAAAGGCGCTGTAATTGCCGCTACTGTATCAACTATCCTGTTAGCAGCCGGCAACCTGACCCCCTCCAAGCAGCTGTTGGATTCGCAACCGGTCTTTTCCGCCTGTCAATTAAGACGAAAGAGTGGGAACACCCACTCTTTACCAACAATAACCCCTCCCGAAGGATACACCGTAAGGATTATAGCACGAATCTGCGTAATGTGCAACTTAAAAGGTTGCTCAAAGCACCTCAATCGGCCCCGAGAAGGCGGCTAAGCTTCTCGGCAACCGCATCTTTGGAGGTGTATCCCACCTCCTGAGCCACCACTTTTCCGTTTTGGAAAAAGAGGAGGGTTGGGATAGCCTTTATCCCGTAACGCTGTGTCAGCGACAGGTTCTCGTCAACGTTGAGTTTCGCCACCTTGACACGGCCGGCAAATTCGCCGGCTACCTGCTCCACCACCAAGGACATGCTGCGGCAGGGACCGCACCATTCCGCCCAGAAGTCTACCATCACCGGAATTTTGCTCTGCAATACCTCTTGGTCAAAATTCCGCTCGTTTACCATCAAAGTCAATTCCCAATTCACCCCCTATGGATGATCAAAACTGCGCGGGCCTCCGGCCCATCGACCCTAAATGCTTCACCCGGCTTTCGCAGCCGGCCGGCAGCCGCCGCCGGTTGAACCCTTGCTGCGTGCACTGAAAACGCTCCAAACCTGTTTCAACTCGCCATTCTTGCACCGCGGGCAGCGCACTTTTTCCCGCTCTCTCCAAGAGGTCAGAACGGTGAACCGGTAAGAACAGCACAGGCACTCAAATTCGTACTGAGGCAAACACGTCCCTCCTTCGATAGAGTATAGTATTGATCCTTCTTCAATTGCCATCCGGGCTTGTATTCTATTGAAGAACGTATGATACTTTATTTTAACTGCTCTGTGCCAAAAGATGAAGCACTATTTAAAAAAAAGAATTCTTTCGGCAATCTCTTTAAAGACCGGGGCGGCGTCTCTTGCCCCGCTTTTGCCGCCCTCAACCATCACGACAATCACATAACGGGGCTGATCAAGGGGTGCATAGCCGGCAAACCACGCGTAGCTCCGCTCGGCACCAACCTCCGCCGTGCCGGTCTTCCCGGCACTTCCGCATCCCTCAACAAAACCCCGCGAACCTGTTCCCTCAGCGGCCGAGAGCACCATCATTTCCCTGACCCCGCGCGCCGTCTCAGCGGAAAGAACGCGTTTTCCGGCAGCGCGCGGCAACTCTACAGTCCCGGCCGGCCCCCGGAAACCCTTCACCAGACGCGGCCGGAGATAGACCCCGTCGTTTACCATTGTATTTGCCACCGCCGCCATCTGAACCGGCGTTATCAGCAGCGGACCCTGGCCGATGCTGATATTCACTAAGCTGCGGGGTTTAAGATAGCGGGCGGGGTCCTGCCGCGAATCGGCAGGCAGCGGGTAGCCTACCACGCTTCTATCCGCCAGTCCGAACGCGCGGCAGTACTCAATCAGCCGTTTTTTGCCTAACTTCAGCCCCACCCTGGCAAAGGTTGGGTTGCACGACTGCGCAAACGCCTGGGCAAAACCGATCTCTTTGTGCCCCTCGCGTTTCCAGCACGGAACGAGCGGATCACGCGGACCCCGGCAGTAAAACTTTGTGCAAGGGGTGACCACCCCCTCCTCCAGGGCTGCCGCCGCAACCAGGATCTTGAAAACAGAACCCGGCGGGTACGGGGAAAACGCGCGGTCCAAAAAAACCTCCCCCTGAACATTTCTTTTTATGACACCCGGACTTACAGGAAGAAAGGCCGGCCGGCTCCCGACAGCCAATATGTCAGCAGTCCCCGCCTCTAAAACCACGACCGCTCCCCGCGGAACGTATAAATCCATCACGCCTTCAACGACCGCCTGCAGGCGGGCGTCAAGCGTTAACACCAGATCGGTCCTCGTGCTGTCGGCCTGCTTGCGGATTGCCACGCCGAGACCGCCAAGGGTTCTTCCCTTTGCGTCGCGATACGAACCCGCCATCCCACACGGTACCGATCCCTTTAACAGGTGCTCGTAATAATACTCGAGACCGGCCTTCCCTACATAGTCGCCGTAACTGTAACGCTTGGTGCCTTGATTAAGCCTGCGCCACTCGGAAAGCGAATCGATCTTCCCCAAGTAACCGACTACATGAACAGACAGGGGCCGGGGCCCGTAACGCTCCTTGACCTCAACGACCGCGATTCCCGGCCAGCCCGCCCGGTAAACCGCCCCTGCCTGCTCTTCGCTCAACGGGTAAGGGAGCAAGGTCGTATTTTTCATAATCATTTCTTTTATCTCCTGCTCGGGTGCGTTTAACACAGCACTCAGGTG
>DTYU01000110.1 GCA_012961725.1 Desulfotomaculum sp. | reverse complement strand
AACGTCGAACGTCGAACGTTGAACGTCGAACGTCGAACGTCGAACGTTCATTAACCTCCCCCATATGACGCTTTACTTGTGCGCGCGGTGGCCAGGGGGATGACCCCTAAAACCGGCAGGTCCAGGTGCTCCGCCACGTTTTCCGGTGTTTTGACGGTGTAGTCGAGATGTTCGAGCACGAAGGCGAGCCCGGTGAAGATTATCAGGCCTAAGATGAACGCCGCGGCGATATTCAGTTTCTTCTTTGGTTTCACGGGCCGTTCGGGTGTCGACGCCTCCGATACGACGACGATTGTTGTCTGGCCGAGGTCGAGCGACCTGGCGATCTGGGTCTCGGTTATTTTGCTCGCCAGGGTGTTGAGCGTCTCTTTCAGCCGGGTCACCTCACCCTGGAGTTTGTCCTGCTGTGCCGACTTCTCGGTGAGCTCGGCGTGCAACTTGTCGAGCTCGCCTGTAAGCCCAGCGGTGAAATCCTCGATCGCCGCGAGTTCGGCTTGCTTTTCTGCAAGGATGGCCTTCTTGTCAGCGACCTTTTCCGCAAGGTTCTGATAGACGGGGTTGGGTTCTTCGGTTTCAACGATCTGGCCGGTTGCAGGGTCCACCTGGCTCACCCCGATTACCGGCGGGGTCGTCGCCAGTTCTTGCTCCAAACGGGCAAGACCGGCTTCAAGCTGGCGGATTTCAATGAGTACCGTGTCCCTTCGCGCCTTGTACTGCGCGAGGTCAGCGGCTTTAAGCTTGAACTCCTCCTCTAAGACGGCGACGCCGCGGGGCTGTCCTTGGAATTCTCGCAGCCCCTGCACCGCTTTGTCAAGCTCCTTCTCGGCCATTTCCCGCTGCTTCGCCAGAAACTCCACTGACCGGGCCATCTGCTCCTGGTTTTTCTCGGAGAGGAGCTTGATGAATTCATTGCTGAGGGTGTTGGCGATTAACGCCGCCAGCTTCGGGTCGGTGTTTTGCACCTTGAGTTTAATGAGATTGGAGTTCCGCTGCACGCTTGCCTTGATCATCCCCGCAAGTGTGGCCGGCGTGTACAACAGCGGGTCGAGTTCGAGCTTTTCGATGACGCGCCTGAGGAGCACCTCGCTTTTGATCTGTCCCAGGTAAGTGTTGATGGTAAGCACCGGGATGCGGGTAAGCAGTTCCACGACACCCTCGATGCCTTCGCCGGCCCGCGCTGCAACCGGCTGCTTCTCGGATGCCTGGGCAGCTAAAAGCAGCACCTCCGCCTCGTAAACCGGGGGCAAGATGAAGAAACTTATTATCCCGGCGGTAAAGGCGGTGAGCAGGACGCCGGCGATGATGACCTTGCGCCACTTATTGATGACCTGCAGGTAGGCGCGCAGGTCGATAACCTCTTCTCTTATCGGGGCTGCCGGTTCGGCCACGACTGACTCTCCTTCCTGAGCGCTTCGTAAAGTTTCAGCGCCTCAGCGCCTTTTTGCTCCACGCGGCGAACTGCCTCGCGAGCGGCGGCGCTGTCACCTGCTCGCGCCGACACCACCGCCAGCCACGCGGCGGCTTCGGCTCCGGTCTTTTTGTCGCGCAGGGCCGCCTCGAGATGCTCTATCGCTTGCGCGTGCCTGCCAGCCACCGCCTCAAGCTGACCCAGGGAGAGTTCAAGGCGTGCGGTCGGTCTAACGCCGCGTTCCTCCATTTCTTCTGTCAGCGCCGTAAGCGGCTCTAAGAAGGGGCGCGCCTCTTTTTCCTTGCCGAGGCGCAAATAATACCGCGCCGCCTCCACCCGGGCTGCAGCGACCGCCTCGTAACTCGAAACAAGCATAGGATTGGCCTCCAGCAGCGCCTCGGCCTCGCGTACGGCGAGCGCCGGCTCTCTCAGCAGCAGGTAGAGATTTACCAGCACGGCGCGCACCTGGGCGTTGTACGGTTCCGCCCGCGCCGCCTCCCGTGCCAGGGCGAGCGCCTGGTAGTGCTTGATCGCATCGTCTTGGGCCAGCGATTCCACCGCGTAAATCTGCGCCAGGTCGGCGGCGTAAGCGGCGGTGAACGGGTCGAGCCTGCGCGCTTCCGTATAGTAGTCCTTGGCGGCGGCAAGCTCTCCCGCTGCAAGGGCTTTGGCACCGGCCGCGCCCAATGTTCCTGCTGCATAGAGGTTCCGCGCCGAGAGAATAAGCGCCAATGCCGCCACCGTCCCGAGGGCGGCAATCGCAACGAGCCGGTAGTGTCTTTTTTCACGGGAGGGCGCAGCACTCTTCTCCCCGCCAATGTCGCTCTTTTGTCCCGTTGGCGTAACGGCACGGAGGCTCCCGCAGAGCACGAAGAGAAGCATAGCCAGCGCCGGCAACGAAAGGTCGAAGTCGAAGGCGCTGTGCAGGCTCAGTACAAGCACACCGACGCCCGCCGCCGTAATTGAAACCCACAGGCTGTCCCGCGGCGCCCGGCGCCAGAAGCGGACGATTAGGGTGATAAACCCCGCCCAGAGCGCTAAAAGCGCGAGAAAGCCGGTCGTCCCCGCCTCAACCCAGGTCTGGAAAAAGTGGTTATGCGTCTCAGTAGACCAGTAAAGGCTCGACTGGTACTGGTGGTAAAGCGCGTTCCAACCCCCGCCGCCCGCGCCGGTAAGCGGGTAATCGCTGACGATCCGCAGGGCGTCGCGGGCGTAGTCAAGCCGCTGCTGGAAGCTCGGGTCGGCGGCGGTGACGGTCTGGGCCCGGGCGGCCACTTCCACCGGCACGACCTGGGCACCGGCAACCGGAGTCGCTCCGGCGGAGGCGTAAATGTAAAAAGCAGCCACAAGCGCGAAGTAGCTCACGCCCCCGATCGCCACGAGGCGTCTGGTGGCATCCGTCACCACGTCACGGTTCAGCCAGCGTGCTAAGAAGTGGTAAGCCACTTGAAGCGTCACTGCCGCGAGGGCGCCGTATAAGACGAAGAGGCCCGCAGAGGCGTCGCCACCCGCGCGCAGTGCCTCGTAAAAACCGCGGGAGGCGGCAAGGGCGCAACCGAGTGCGATCATTAAGTGGTAGGCCGCGCGCCAGCGGTAGACAGCCGGCAATAGGGCGATGAAGCCGCACACCGCAAGCGGATAGATCAGCCAGCCGCCGCGCGACTGGGTGCCGAGAATCACTAAGAGCAGGATACAGTTGCCCAGTGCGTACAGCAGCTTCGGCCATAACCGTTCATCTTTCACGCTCAGCCCTAAGCCCACGACGTTGAAGAGGACAAGGTAGACCGCCAAGGCGTTCTTGTACTGGAGGGTCGACATAATCACCCCGTTGGCGTACGCCCCGGGGAAGGGGAAGATACCGAGCGCGGCTAAGATGCCGATCACGGCGACGGTGCAGGCGGAAGCATAGCATACCATAAGGAGCAGGTCTAAATTCTTTTCATGCCGCACTGCGCGCACGGCGCAGATGTAGAGCATCGCGCACGCCGCTACTTCCATAAACTCACCGAGCGCGGTACGCATGTGCACGGCGGTGATGAGCGACAGGGCGTAAGCCAGTACCAGCGCGAGCACCGCCCAGTCAAGCAAAATGCGGGGGAGGAAAAGCTCCCGGCGCAGCACCTGGTCATAGAGACAGAAGAGGAAGATGCCGCCGGCGGCCAAGCACGCAAGCAGCATCTCCGGCGCGAAGAAAAGACCGCGCATAAGCGGGGTGACGAAAAGAAGGGCAAAAAGACCAACAACAAAGAAAGGGCGCAGGTTAACGTTCAAGAACTGCGAAATTGCGCGCTTTTCCGTGACGGGCTTCTTCTTACCCATACTCTCCGGCTTCTTTCGTTTGACGTTAGGCTTAAGGGATGGACCTTTGGGGTCCGTTCGACGTTCTACGTTCTACGTACTACGTTCTGCGTTCTGCGTTCCAAGTTCTAAGTTCTATGTTTGATGGTCGGGGTTGGGGTTTTGAAGGTCATAATTCGATAAAGTTTTCCGAATTCCTTCCTGTATAAGAAAAAGAAAACCGGCGGGGAAGAAGTTTCCCCGCCGGCTCTCTTGTTTCGGGTGATTACAGGTCGCCGGCAGCCGACATGGTGCGCTTCACCATCACGGCGGCCTCGGCCCGGGTCGCTGTAGCCTGCGGTGCGAACTCGTCCGGCTTGCGGCCTTTGACGATGCCGTGCTTCACGGCGACCGCCGCCGTCTCCTTCGCCCAGGCGCCTATCGCTGCCCGGTCGGCAAACGGAGCAAGCAGGGCTGTAACCTCTTCAGGCGTTACGGCGGTCTCGACGCCGCGCTGAGCCAGTGCCCTGACCACCATCGCCGCGAGTTCCTCGCGCGTGATGTTGGCATCCGGCTTGAAGCTGCCGTCAGGATAGCCGTACACCAAGTTGTTCGCCGCCGCCGTTTCGACCGCACCTGCATACCAGGCACCCGCAGCCACGTCGTTGAAGCGCTCGCCGGTACCCTGCTGCTCGGCGATACCGAGCATCCGCAGCATGAGCGCCGCAAACTGAGCGCGCGTCACGTTTGCCTTCGGCGCGAAGGTGGTAGCAGTCATGCCGTAGACTATACCCTTCGCCGCCAAGAGCTTCACGTCCGCTTCCGCCCAGTGGCCGGCGATATCCGTGAACGGGGCGCTGTAAGCCATCACCGCGTAATCGCTGAGGGTCAGCGTGTCGGCGGTGACGGTATCGTTCGCCTTGTCCACCTTGCTGCCCGGCAGGAGATTCCACTCGCCGGTTGACTCGTTGTACCGGTAGATACCGAGCAGGTCCTCGCTAACGCCTGCAAGCTTGGCCGGGTCGTAGGGCAGCGTCAGCGTCACCGGGCTGTCGAAGGTGTCGATGCCGCCCTTGCGCGTAGCGTCGGCGCCGATTACATCGATCTTGATGTTATAGATCTCACCGGCTACACGCAGCGACACGTAACCCGGCAGCGGTGCCTCGCCCTTCAGGATGCTGACCTTGACCGTCGCATCCTCTCCCACCAAAGCCGAGAGATCCAAGTCGCCGGGCTCGATGGTGAGGAGCGCGTCGCCTGCGCCAAAGACAGCGGGCTTGCCGGCCTCGAAGACCTCGGCCAGTGTGTCGGCGGGTATCTCGACGGTGCCCTCGGACGCCTTGTCGCTCGGGATGATGAACTCGACCTCGGTCACATCAGGCTGCGCCAGCAGATCGTCCACCTTGTCCGGGTCAACCGTCAAGGTGCTGGTGTCGCCTACGACTGTGAGCGTTCCGGTATCGACCTCTTCCTCGGTCGGCGCCGGTGCCGGTGCGCCATCGCCCCTAGGTGGCGGCGCCTCCAGGTCAAGGGTGATGGAAGCTAATTTGTTACCAGCCGGAGCGTAAACTTCTAAGGTGTAGTCTTGGTCTACGCTCAGGCCTGCGCTATAGACCCAGGTATAGACGAACTGGTAGACGTAGTAAACCACCCCGTATACCGTGCCGTACACCTTATATACGGCATTGGTTACCTGACTCATATCCAGGTTTGCCACGCCAAGAATCTTCAGCAAAATACTGCTGAAATCTTCTGGTGTCAAGACCTGGATCGTGAAGCTGACCTGGGTCTTTTCCCGGTTGGTCACGAGCTTTGCGGTCTCCCCATCATAAATCCAGTTGCCGTATTTATCCTGGATCGCTACAGGCTTATTGGGGTCAACCTGTGACGTAAGATTTGGATCATGAGTGGGTGTGACTGCGCCGGCCTGGGGAATTGTCCCGAAGGTAACCGTCACCAGGAAGGCCAGGAACACCACCAGGGCGATGTTCCCGAGGAGGGTGCGGTTGGCGTATAACTTGCCCATAACCTCTTCACCTCCTTTCCTGGCAGATTGAAAGGAAGGCATAAACCTCCCAAGTATAAAGTTTACCATATGATTCAGACAAAATGCAATAGTTTCCTTACAATAAATACCATGAGTTTACTGCCTTAACCTGCATGTGAACGCTACACGGACCGGGAAGTTCGTCCGGCTAAGCCTTCGCGTTCAAGATTTCTGCTGTTTTCTTCGGATGGAGTCGAACCAACTGGAACGTTTTGGTGCTGCCTCGCGGCAGGCGGCGGCTTCGAGGCTGGCGCCGCTGGTAACCAGTGCAGGGTTTGCGTAAAGGAGCGCCTGGGCCGCCGCGCCTAACAGACGCGATGCCTGCGCCTGAACCTGGGCTCCGGCTTCAAGCCGCCGGCCGGGGCCGTGGGCGTCGGTGGCGACGAACTGGGCCGTTTCTTGCTTGATAAACTGCTCAGCGGCGCGTTTCTGAGTCCTGCCAAAAAGACCGGTGAGTGCCCCCGCGGTGACCTGGGCGCAGATCCCGCGCGCGCAAAGCTCGCTCAAGGCCTTGGGGCGGCCGGCGAAAAAACCGTTGCGCTCCGGGTGGGCGATGACCGGCGTCACACCGGCAAGGAGCAGCTCAAAAAGGATTTGGGAAGCATAAGGGGGGACGTCTACCCAGGGCAGCTCGACAAGAAGATATTTCCCGGTGTCGTTCAGGGTGAGGAGTTCGCCCTCCCGCAGTAACGGTACCAGACGGTCAGTCAAGTGGTATTCGGCACCGGGGAGCACACTCAGCGGTATTCCGGCGTCATGCAGGTGCTGCTCAAGACGCCTGACACCGCGCAGGATGGAGGTGCGGGTGTGCTCGTAGACGCCGGGGATGACGTGGGGCGTAGCCACAACCGCGGCGTAGCCTGCTTCAACATATGCCCGCGCCATCTCGATGCTTTCCGCTGCCGTTTCGGGGCCGTCGTCAAACCCCGGCAGAATATGCGTGTGCAGGTCAATCAGCTTCATTTTTTCTCTCTTCAGGCGCTCACTGTCTGAGGGCATTTTTTTATCGATCCTGCGTGGTCTGGGGCGATTTGTCACTGCCTTCATTATACCACATTTTTCTTAAAGAAAAGGGGCAAAAAGGGGTACCGGCGGCTGTTGCGCGCGCAAAAGCAGCCGGTACCCCCAAAAAAGCAGCCGCCGCCCTTTTTACCAGGTCGGTGTTTGCCTTGTAATCAGCGTTGAATGGCTAAAAATCCGGCGTGCCGGGAAATGCACCTACAGGAGTTTCGGTTTGCCGTCATTTCCTGGCTGGCTTTTAGCGGGTCCGTTGCCGGCCTGCACCAAACCTTGGTGGATCGCTTGCACACCCTGGCGGATGCTCCGTATCGCCTCCTGGGTATTCTTTGCAATGGCCGTCAGCGTCTCAAGGTGCCTGTCAACATCCTTGTTGCTGGCAATGAGGAGAAGGATCAGGATTGGCAAATTAGACGGCGCGTTCGGCATTTTAAAAAGAACACCTCCTTTGCTCAGAACCGGACATTGAGGGCGCTCAGCACGTTCTCTATGCGGTTGCACAGCGTATAGCTGTCCGAGCCGGCAAAAAGGAGGCCGGTAGCCCTGTTTTCAGCGTCCAAAACTATTGAGCCGCTGTCGCCGCCTCTGCTGATGCCTGTGGTCATGAGCTGTTCTTCGAAAACGGCTTCCTGGTTGTCGCCGATGTCAACGCTGGAGGTGACATCCACATACTGCACGGTCCCCGCGGTAAGACCGGTTGTGCGCCCGACCTTCTGTACTTTAAGTCCCGGTTTGGCAGCGGCGATGCCGCTTATCTGGCCCAACCTTATTATTTCGTGATCAATCAGCCCTTTTTCCAACGGTCTTGCAACCGCGCAATCTACGGTATTT
>DTYU01000109.1 GCA_012961725.1 Desulfotomaculum sp. | reverse complement strand
TTTTATCAACTGCTCGTCCACTACAAGGACGGTGAGGTCTCTCTTCTTTACTCCCTCCCTTAGCTCCTGCAATATTCCTACAGTAACTTTACACTAACCTTTGTTTCTACTTCTTGGCAATCTTCTGCTCAATCCAGTCGGCTGCCCGCCGGAGCCGTTCGAGGCAGCGCTCCTTCCCTAAGAGGGCGATTACGTCGAAAAGCCCGGGGCCGACCGTCCGCCCGGTCAAAGCCAAGCGCGTCGGATGGATGAGCGCGCCGCCGCTGATGCCGATCTCCTCAATCAACTTACGGTAAGCCGCTTCAGTTTCGGCTGCACCGAACGGTTCCACCCCGGCAAGCGCTTCGCCCCCCCGCCGAAGCAGTTCCGGCACCCCGGCTGACCGGAAAACCTTTTGCACCCCTTTGGGGTCATAAGCAAAGTCATCCCGGAAGAAATACGCAGCCATCTCCGTCAATTCCACCAGGGTTCGTGCCCGCGACCGGACGGCCTCCAAAACATCCATAAGATATTCCTTTTCCGCTGCCGACAAAACTTCTCCCACCAGTCCCGCCGCCCGGAAAAAAGGTAGTGCAGCTTCCATCAGGCGCGCTTGTGGAACAGTGTTGATGTACCGGCTGTTGAGCCAGGTCAGTTTTTGCACGTCATATATCGCCGCATGCTTGGAGACGGCGTTCAGCGAGAACTCCTGTACGATTTCATCCCGGCCGAGCAGCTCACGCTCGTCACCCGGAGACCAGCCGAGAAGCGCCAAGTAGTTGAAAAGCGCCTCCGGCAGGTATCCCTGACTGCGGAACTCCTCCACTCCGGTCGCGCCGTGGCGCTTCGACAGTTTTGCCCTGTCGGGGGCCAAGATCATCGGGACGTGTGCAAAGGCGGGAAGCGGGTAACCGAGCGCCTGGAAAACGAGGATCTGCTTCGGTGTATTCGACAGGTGCTCTTCAGCCCGGATGACGTGGGTTATCTCCATCGTTGCGTCGTCAACGGCACAGGCAAAGTTATACGTCGGGACACCGTTCGATTTCATGATAATGAAGTCATCCAGGGTCGTGTTTTCGAATACCACCGTGCCCCGTATCAGGTCCTCCACTACGGTCCGCCCGGTTTGGGGGACCTTAAGCCGTACCGCTGGTCTGATGCCTTCGGCCTCCTTTGCTGCGCGCCCTTCAGGCGTAAGCCTGCGGCACCGGCCGCCATAACGGGGAGCCCGCCCAGCCCTCCTCGCCTCTTCGCGTTCGGCCGCGAGTTCCTGCGGCGTGCAGTAACACCTGTAGGCCAAACCGGCAGACAAGAGGCGTTCGGCTTCCCGCCGGTAGAGTTCAAGCCGCTCCGACTGGCGGTAAGGCCCATAATCCCCGCCGGTGTCCGGCCCTTCGTCCCAGTCAACCCCGAGCCATCTTAAGGCCTCGAAGATTCCTTCTTCCGCTCCCTCAATGCGCCGGTCGAAATCCGTATCTTCCAGGCGGAGAATAAACCGCCCGCCGTTTGCGCGCGCGAAAAGAAAGTTGAACAGGGCGGTTCGGGCACCCCCGATATGGAGACTGCCCGTCGGACTGGGGGCGAACCGTACCCGGATAACAGAACCTGCGATGGCAGTACACCTCCGTATGAGTAATGCTTTCTTTCGACCGGCGCGGCCAAAAATTAGGGGGACACTATAAAATTATCCTCACGAGTCCACAGTGAGACTCTAAATCAAGGCCGGTGGCGTTGCCGACTCGGGACGCGGTCTGAGCAGTGCCACTAATGCAACACGGCGCAGGTGTGAGGTCAGCAGCAAAACAGGCCGCAGGCTAATGTAAAGAATCATCCTCTTCGTCCTCAAAAGGAACCCGGCCTGTCCCCTCACAATAAGGACAGGGTTTCAATAACATCTCCGCAAGGCTCGGGTGGGTCTTTTTCCGCGTAAGCTCGACCAAACCCAGCCTTGTGATACCGAGGATGTGGGAACGCACCCTGTCCCGCTTAAGCGCCTCCTCTAAGGCGGTCAGTACCTCCTGGCGGTGCTTCTCCTCAACCATATCGATAAAGTCGATGATGATAATGCCGCCTATGTTTCTAAGCCTCAACTGACGGGCTATTTCCCGGACTGCTTCGAGGTTGGTTCTCACCACCGTTTTCTCAAGGCTTTGCGAGCCTACATACTTTCCTGTGTTCACATCTATGGCGGTAAAAGCCTCTGTCTGGTCAAAAACGATATACCCGCCGGACTTCAGCCAGGTACGGCGTTTTAGTGCCCGCTCGACCTCCTGTTCGACCCCGTACACCTTCATCAGGTCCCGCCCGTTTTCTAAGTGGACACGGTCTTTCAGATCCGGTGCTAATTCATTCATGATTTCAAGCACTTGATCCTTAAGCTCCAGCGAATCGACGATCAAACGGTGGACATCGGCGGTAAAAAAATCTCTCAAGATCCGGGGTAAAAGGTCGACATCTTTGTACAGCAACCGCGGGCCCGGCGCACGCGCCTTTTGCCGGATCTCCTCCCACCTTTTGAGGAGGACCTCGAGGTCATGTTGCAACTCCGCTTCGTCGGCTCCCGCCGCCGCCGTCCGGATGATCAACCCCATCCCGGTGGGGCGCAGGCCGGTACTGAGCCGCTTCAGCCGTTCACGTTCCGCGGAAGAGCTGATCCGCCGTGAGACTCCGGTATGCTGCATCGCCGTCGCTAAAACAAGGTGCCGCCCCGGAAGGGTAATCTGCGTTGTAACCCGCGGCCCTTTCCTGCCCAAAGGTCCTTTTACCACCTGTACTATTACTTCCTGCCCCGGCCGCAGTATCTCCTTGATTTTCAGTTTGCGGCCCCGGTCCAGTGCCGCCGCACGAGCATCATGAACGTACAGAAACGCGTTCTTTTCAAGCCCGATATCAACAAATGCCGCTTCAATGCCCGGAAGTACATTTTCCACCTTTCCCTTAAAAACGCTGCCCACCAGTTCAGCTCCGGGGGGCTCAAAGTAGACCTCGACCGGTATATGATCCTCAAGAACCGCCACCCTTGTGCGCCCACCTGCTGTAGAAATAATTATCTCCCTTCTCATCTTTTCCGCTCCCGTAATATTGCATCTAACCTAAACTTGCCGCGCGTCCGTCCGTGACCATAAAAAGCCCGGTATGGTAATAAACGAAGTTGCGCGGGCTACCCGGCAAACCGCCGAGTCTCAAGAACGCATCTACCACCTCCGCAGGACGAATGTTGCCCTGCTGCCCGGCCCGGACCCTCATGTTGATTGTAAGGATCTTCTCCGTGACTGAGGCTTGCAGGCCAAAAATCCCCGGCCTGATATCCTTCTCCTTTGCGCCTCCCTTTCCATTGCGGGTGCATTTAATCTCTTTCGCTGCCAAAACGGCGTCAACCGCCTCCGCCACCTGTCCTGCTGTCACGGCATGGGTGAGTTCTCCCTCGGCCCGGTATGAGGCCATGCCAACTGCCGCCATAAGGTTCGGTGCATCCCGCGGGATCCTCTTTACCGCCAATATGCTCAACCCTTCGGGCAGCACCGTGGCAAGCCGTGCCTTTACACCCTCAGGGTTGGCTGGTACCCGCAGGTAAAAGTCTGCCAGTTCCCTAAGACCCACTGTACCCACAGGCAAGGGCAGCGCGAAGACGAACCTCGGGCGGGGGTTGAAGCCCTCAGAGTAGCAGAGAGGCAGCTCCGCCCTGCGGAAGGCACGCTCGAGAGCACGCATGAGGTCCAGGTGGCCGATCCAGCGAGCCGGCCCTTCCTTGCGAAAAGCGATCCTATAGCGGAACACGCATCTCCCCCTGCATTATTTCCGGCACCACGCCGAGCGCGGGGCAAACGCCGCAGGCGATGCATTCCTCCCGGCGGCAGTCCGGCGTAACCTCCCCTAAGAAGGCCCGCGCGTGCTCCTGAATCAAAAACTCCCGGCTGACACCGGTGTCGATGTGGTCCCACGGCAGCACCTCGTCGTAACGGTACCGCCGACACGCATATTCCTCTGGTTTAAGACCGCTTTCTTCCAAGGCCCGCTGCCACCTTGCGAAATCGAAATGCTCCCGCCAGCCGTCGAACCGACAGCCCAGCCTTTGCGCGGAAAGAAGCGCCGCGCCGAGCCTCCGGTCGCCACGGGCGAAGACCGCTTCGATGAAGCTCATTTCAGGGTCATGCCAGTCGAAGTGGATCCGCCGGTCCGAAAGCTTACGCCTCAGGTACCCTATCCTTTCACGCAGCCCCGCGCGCGTGATCTGAGGCTCCCACTGGAAGGGAGTGTGCGCCTTTGGCACAAAGCAGGCCGTGCTTACGGTCACCCGGAGCCGGCCCTTGGGCACACCGCACCTCTCTCCCGCCTTTAGCACGGCCGCCGCCAGTCTGGCGATCCCGTCAAGGTCTTCCTCGGTCTCCGTCGGCAGTCCGATCATGAAGTACAGCTTGACGCGCAGCCACCCGGACGTGAAGGCCCCTTCCATGCTCTTTAACAGGTCTTCCTCCGTCACGTCTTTATTGATCACGTTGCGCAACCGCTGCGTCCCCGCCTCCGGAGCAAAGGTAAGCGTGCCCTTCCGCACCTCTTGAAGGCGCTGCGCAATCTCCACCGCAAAGGTATCGATCCGCAGCGACGGTAAAGAAACGCTCACCCGCTCCGGCTTAAGGGCACCTGTAAGCCGGTCGACCAGGGGCTGAAGCTGCGAGTAGTCAACAGAACTGAGCGAGCACAGCGAAATCTCATCGAACCCGGTGTTCCGCGCCAACTCCCGCCCTTGCAACAGAAGCCTCTCCAGGCTTTTCTCCCTGACCGGCCGGTAGATGATTCCCGCCTGGCAGAAGCGGCATCCCCGGGTGCAGCCGCGGAAGACCTCGACCATCCCTCTGTCGTGCACCGCCTCGAGCCACGGGACGATCGGGCGAACCGGGAATGGTGCCGCGTCTAAGTTGCTTACGACGCGCTTTGTTATCCTTTCGGGAATGCCGGGTACAACCGGCCGGATGCCAATAACCCGGCCGTCACTAAAATAATCTACGGCATAAAAGCCCGGTACATAAACCCCTGCGATCCCGGCCGCATCGCGCAGGAACCCCTCACGGTCCTTCCCCTCCCGCTTAGCCCTGATGAAAGCCTCAAGCAGTTCGTGGACGACCTCTTCTCCCTCACCGACCACAAAGAGGTCGAAGAAGGCGGCGAGCGGTTCCGGGTTGAAGGCACAGGGACCGCCTGCAATGACCACCGGCTCCCCCTCGCCGCGCTCAGCGGCAAGAAGGGTAACCCCGGCAAGCTCCATCATGTTAAGGACGTTTGTATAGGTCAGTTCGTATTGCAGCGTAAAGGCAAGGATATCGAACTCCTTGACCGGCCTGCGCGACTCGAGACTGAAGAGCGGGACGCCCTCCTTCCGCAGGAGGGCCTCCATGTCCGGCCAGGGAGCAAAGACCCGCTCCATCAATACATCCCGCCGCTCGTTAACCGTGTGATAAAGAATCTGCAGGCCGAGATGGGACATGCCTATCTCGTAAACGTCGGGAAAGGCAAAGGCCACCTTTACCGCTGCTTCGTCCCAGTTTTTTCTTACGGAGTTATACTCACCGCCGGTATAGCGCCCAGGTTTTTGCACCTGCTGGAGCAGGTGTTCGATCTGCAGCACGTTATCCTCCCATCGGCTTGATAGCCTTGGCTGGCTGGAATAGGGGGATTAAGCCGCAACCAAAACTATGAACAGATTATCTCCTTCATTTACATGTCATTCACTATTCTTGCCTGTTCACAAAAATCCCTGCCTTTAAGGACGGTTTTCTTTTTATGGTAACAGATTCTTGTAAAGAAGGCCAACCCGCTGGGACCATGGAAAACTCCTTTATAACAGAAATGAAGGCCCTAACTGCAACCACGATCTCAGTTCTCCCGCTCGTTGATCAGGTTTCCGATGCTGGCTCCGGCAGACGAGGTCGTCAGCGCTTCGACCACCTCCCTCTCGCTCAACAGCCTGTATTCTCCACTCCCTGCGTTTATCACCGCTATGAGATGAAAACGGCCGGGGTGAAAAAGCCGTGCCACCTGCAGCAGGCGTGCATTCTTCGTAGCAACCAATACAGACCCCGGCAGCACCTGCCTGCTGAGAAGCTCTTGCTCTTTCGCCGCCAAATGCTGGACAAAAAGATACGGTATGTATCTCTTCTCCCGGGTGGCCGCATAGAAGATAAAGAATCCGAGCGCTGCCGCGTCGAGACCCCACCGTCCCAAAACCGGTCCTAACACCCCTAAGGCGATAGTCGCCAGCCCGATAAACTGTCCCGCCGTGGCCGCGGCGAGGGTCCCAGCACCCCACCCCTGCTTCCCAGCAAGCCAGGCGCGCAGGATCCTCCCGCCGTCGAGGGGGAGTCCGGGAAGAAGGTTGAATACAGCTAACATAAGGTTAGCGGTTAAGAAGAACTGGCCTGTCCCGCTTGTGAGGTAACCGAAGTGCATGAAGCCGAGTCCCACACAAAACAAAGCGAGGCTTGTCAGCGGCCCCGCCAGCGCCACCGTGATTTCTTGCAGGGGGCTCAAAGTCCCCATTCCTTCTAGGCGGGCCACGCCGCCGAACGGGAAAAGCTCGATTCTTGATACTTTAGCCCCTACACTATGCGCCGCCGCAACATGTCCAAGTTCATGCAGCAAGACGGCACCGAAGGCCGCTACCGCCCTGTCAAACACTCCTGCTGCAAAGCAGAGCATTAGAAGCGCAAGAAAGAGCGGGTGAACCCGGAACGCCGCTCGACTCGAGGGTACCCCCACTACCGTTCGCTCCCCTTAAAAAGGGTCACCTTAGCCAACGGATCAACCGGCCTGCCTTCTTCACGGTACTCAAAGTGCAGCCCGCTCCCGGCGATATCGCCTTTCTCGCCAACGCCGCCGATGACCTCACCCGCTACTACCTGCTGACCAAGCGACACCGCAACTTCGCCGAGCTGTGCATAGAGGGTTGCGTTGCCTCCCCCGTGCTCTATCAGGATGTAGCTCCCGAGCGCGGGATCCGTACCAATTTTCGCCACCTCCCCGTCCGCTACCGCCTTAACCGGCGCACCGGCGGGAGCCTCGATGTCTATTCCGGGATGAAACTGCTCTAAGTTGCTGACCGGATCCTTGCTCCAGCCGTACCCGCGGATCACTCTGCCCGATACCGGTAGGCAGAACGGCTCTCCGGGCGCAGGCCCAGCGACCGGTTTTGCGGGCTCGCCAAGGAAGGAAAAGTCTCCGCCCACAGCCTGTAGTCCGTGCCTGACTACCCTTTCCAAAACAGGCTGGTAGTTCCACTCAGTGGTCAATACCGTGCGCAGCCCCCTGTCCACTTTTGGTCCGAACGGGCCGCCGACTTCTCTTAGGCCCATCAACACCAAAAAAATGGAGAGAGCTACCGCAATCTGGTATAACAGACGCCTGCCCCCACCCGTCTTTTGCGGCTGTACCCGGGGCCATTCATTCAGTCCCGCCAAAGCGATCCCTCCTTGAAAATAACTTATACTGAAAGACCTTTGGGGTCAGTTCAAGGTTCAAGGCTCAAGGTTGGGTCTCCTCCGAAAACAAGTCATCAGTCCAACTATAAAGCAAGGCCGCTGCCGTTATCCCCAAGGCGCGCTCTGCGGAGTGCCGCCCGATTTAGAAGTGGGAAGTTAGAAGTCGGAGGTTTGAACTCTTGTAGGAATTCGCCTTGCGAATCCCTTCCATATATTTCCGACTTCCGACCTCCTGCCTCCGACCTCTAAAATCCGTGGTTCGCTCCGAACCAAGCCGATGTCGCTACTGTTACACGGAGCACTGCGCGCCGTGGGATAACTGGCAGAAAGGCCACATTCTCATGCTTTATGGAGGGAACGAACGTTCCCATGCAAAACTCCTTGAAAAATAGACGTTCAAGCTCATACTGATAGCCCTCTGAAGTCCGTTCTGCCTTCTGCGTTCGACGCGACCCCTACTCACTTCTCATTTGCTCGCTTCCAGGAGAAGCCTGTCTCACTTAAATGCTTACGGGGCAGTAATAAAAAATATGCTTCCTTTGACCCGTGGAAATAGAAGAGACCTTTCGGCCTCTTTTGTGAAGAGAAGTCGTTCACGATGATTTATCCTCGCCAGAATGAAAATTGTTCTCTTAGAAATTTAGTATTGTGTCCCCGAAATTTTTACGGTTTATCTACCCGAAAAACCACTACCGCCCCGAACGGTCGGGCGATCAGGCGGCCCGCAAGCTCAAAAAGGCCGGCACCCCACAGCAGCCCGCCTTTGAGCCGCGGGGGGAAGTACACGGCTGCCGTCTGTTGAAGCCGTCCGCGCGGAGCCGGTATTGTTGACAGGATCAACCGCCGCATCTCCCCAGGGGAATAGAACCGCGCCGAAGCGAATACGCCGCGCCCTTTCCGTGCCGCCGCCCAAGGGCTTAAACGGTTAAGTACGCCGATCACCATCCGTCCGCCGGGCCTGATTACGCGCCACAACTCGCGCAGCGCCTCCTCCGGCTCCGGGATGAATTCTAACACCGTAAAGCATACTGCCGCGTCAAAGCTCGCCGGGGCAAAAGGCAGTACAGTCACATCGGCCCGGAGAAAGACAGCCTTTTTACCCTGCATCTTTTTCCGGGCTATCTCCAACATGGCCGGCGAAACGTCCACCCCGGTCACTTCTGCGCCCCGGGCTGCAAGCTCCTGGGCAAGCCTTCCCGTACCGCAGCCCGCATCGAGGATCCGCTCGCCACGGCAGGGCTTGAGCGCCCCCAAGAGCATTCTCAGCTCAAACTGCCAGGCCAACCGCCCCTTAGGCGTGTTGAACCACGCGTCGTATTCGGCAGCGTAAGGGTCAAAGAGCGCCATAGTCTCAGAACAGAATCTTTTGCCGCCTTGCATAAATATTCTCCAAGAGGCCTATTGCCGCAAGGTTAGTAAGCATTGCGCTCCCGCCGTAGCTGAAAAGCGGCAGGGGAATACCCGTTACCGGCATGATACCGATATTCATACCGATATTAACGAGGATATGGAAGACAAGCATCGTGACGATTCCGGTTGCCGCCAGCCGGCCAAATGAATCCTTGGCCGCCGTTGCGATCTTCACGCCGCGATAAAGCAGCAAAAAGTATAAAATCAGCAGCGTTCCCGCGCCTATGAAGCCGAGCTCCTCCCCGACGACTGAAAAAATGAAGTCGGTGTGCTGCTCGGGAAGAAAGTTAAGCTGATTCTGCGTGCCGCAGTAAAGCCCGCGACCAAGCAAGCCACCGGAACCAAGGGCGATCTGGGACTGTATCATATGGTAACCCGCCCCCTGCCAGTCCTGCCAGGGGTTGAGAAAGATGGTCAATCTTGCAAGCTGGTATTCCTTTAGCGGGATCCAGACGCCGTAGTTCAAGTGCGCCCATATCCAGCCGCAAACGGAGACCAGCCCGGAGAACGCCAGGGTGAGCAGCAAAGCTGGGCGGGCACCCGCCATGTAAAGCATACCGAACATAATAGCCACGAAGACGAGTGACGTTCCCAGGTCGGGCTGCTGAAGAATCAGCAGCAGCGGCAAACCGGTGTACAAGAAGACCGGGACGAGGTCCCGCAAGCGGTCGAGCTTCCCCTCACGCCGTGTAAGGAAGTTGGCAAGCGCCAAGATGATAATGAACTTGGCGAACTCTGACGGCTGCAGCAGGAAAGGCCCGAGTTTTATCCACCGCTGCGCTCCGAGAGCGGTGTGCCCTATGAAAAGAACCGCTGTCAGGAGCGCTAAGTTGATGATATACAGTGCTGTGGTGTACCGGGGTAATTCCTCATAGCGCCAGCCCATAAAGAACAAGACCACCGCAAACCCGAGCGCCGCCCAGACGATCTGTTTTTTCATAAACGAATAGGGGTCTTCGCCCGTGGGGTTGGTCACATGCGTGGCGCTCGAGATGGCTATCAGACCGTATACAATTATTAATGCGGCCACCGCAAGCAGTGTATAGTCCAGGGACCGTAAAAACCTTTTCACCCGCAACAGGACTCACCCTGATCATTATAGTTTTCGGCACAAACGAACACAAGGGGAAAACTCTTTTTGTTAAGCAAATTTATGTTTCTTTGAAGGAAAAGCGGTGGAAATAGCGAAAATATTCACTATTACCTTGGACACAAACAAAGGAGGTGAGTTGGCGCCGGGCCTGATATACAAAACGTTTTCCGGTCGCTTGATCTGTTGTTTTTGAGCCGCAGGTAAGGAGAAGATTTAAGACGGTTTCAATCAATCTTTATTATAGGAGGTAGTATACGTGAGCGAAGTTTACGTAATCGGCCATAAGAGCCCTGATACGGATACCGTTTGTTCGGCGATCGTCTATGCCGGTCTTAAGGGATACAAGCCGGCCAGACCCGGCGAATTAAATGAAGAAACGGCTTACGTCTTAGACTATTTCAAGGTTCCCGCCCCGGAGCTGCTGACGGACGCTGCGGGTAAGAAGCTTGTCTTAGTCGATCACAACGAGCCTGCGCAGGTGGTCGACGGTGCCGATAAGGCTGAAATCATCGAGGTTCTCGACCACCACAAGATGAACTTTGTTTGTAACACCCCGATTTACATTCACGTGGAGCCGGTGGGAAGCACCGCTACGATTATCGCCAAGCACCATATGGACGCCATTAAGAACAACCCCACTTACGCCGGACTTCTATTAGCAGCGGTTCTTTCCGACACGGTGATATTCAAATCCCCGACCACCACCGAAGAGGATAAGACGATTGCGGCAGAGCTGGCGAAGATCGCCGGAATACCCGACGTCCAGGCGTTCGGCATCGACGTTAAGAAGGCCAAGGCCAGCATCAAAGGCAAACCGATCGCCGACGTGATCCATGTCGATTTCAAGGATTACGACTTCGCGGGTAAGAAAGTGGGCATCGGCCAAACCGAGGTAATAGACATTAACGAAGTCTATGAGCGGAAAGACGATATCGTCAACTACCTGAATGAGCTTAAGAACAGCAAGGGTTATGCCATGGTGGTCTTCATGGCGACCGACATCATTAAGGAGGGCTCCGAGCTTTACTTTGCAGGCGACCCGGCCATGATGGAAAAGGCCTTCGCGGTCAAACCGGAGGGGCCCTCCTTCTGGCTCCAGGGCTGCATGTCCCGGAAGAAACAGGTCGCCCCGCCGGTTGAGAAGGCGTTTACTTCTTAAAGGCCGCATACCGTAGCGAAGCCCGCCTCTACGATACAAAGGCGGGCTTTTTTCTTCAGGCGTCTTGGTCGATCCGGTCATTTCCAAACGACAAGCAGCAATGAAAGAGCGCCAAATATCACGGCCACCCATATCGTCACCTTGGCCAGCCAATCGTCGAGGCCCTTCTTTTTGCCTAAGAGGCTCTCGGCCCCCCCGCCGATGGCCCCCGACAGACCGGCGCTCCGGCCGGACTGAAGGATCACCACCGCGATCAGCAGGAGGCAGATCAGAAGATAGATGACCATTACAATCGTTTTCAGCATCGGCTTCCCCCCAAACCAGGGAGTATTATAGCATATTTAATTGGATGCTGGCAACCGGTTTCGACGGTATTCAAACGGCATTCTTCACTTTGTATTGAGCGACAGCGCCTAAGTCACCGTCTTTCAAAGGCCTCTTTGCCGGGATACGCGGCGCCGGCCGCCAACAGCTCCTCGATCCGCAGGAGCTGGTTATACTTCGCCACCCGCTCGCTCCGGCACGGGGCCCCGGTCTTTATCTGGCCGGCCCTGGTCGCCACGGCCAGGTCGGCGATAAAGGTGTCTTCGGTCTCCCCGGAGCGGTGGGATATTACAGTTGTATAACCGTTTTGATATGCAAGGGCGATCGTTTCGAGGGTTTCCGTCAGCGTGCCGATCTGGTTGAGCTTGATCAGGATTGAGTTTGCCACGCCGAGGGCGATGCCGCGGCCGAGCCGCCGGGGGTTTGTCACAAAAATATCATCACCCACCAGTTGCACCGTTTTCCCCAGACGGCGGGTAAGAAGCTCCCAGCCCTCCCAGTCCTCCTCCGCCAGACCGTCTTCTATGGAAATGATCGGATAACGCTCGACCAGGTCGGCATAGTAGTCCACCAACTCACCTGCCGAAAGGCTTCTGCTCTCCCCTTCGAGCGCGTAAGATCCATCTTGGTAGAACTCACTGGCCGCAGAATCGAGGGCAAGGGCGACCTCATCCCCCGGCCGGTGACCTGCCTTTTCGATCGCGGTCACTAACAGTTTCAGCGCTTCTTCGTTCGAGTTCAAAAAGGGTGCGAACCCTCCTTCATCCCCCACCGCGGTGCTTAAACCCCGCTCATGCAGAATCCGGCGGAGCGAGTGGTAGACCTCCGCCCCGATCCGGAGAGCACCGGCGAAGGAATCTGCGCCCACCGGCACGATCATGAACTCTTGCAGGTCCAAGTTGTTGTCGGCGTGCCGGCCGCCGTTCAAGACGTTCATCATCGGCACCGGAAGCAGGTTGGCCCCAACCCCGCCGATATAACTGTAGAGCGGCAATCCTAAGGAATCTGCTGCAGCCCGGGCCACCGCCAGCGAAACCCCCAAAATCGCGTTCGCCCCCAAGCGCGACTTGTCTTCGGTGCCGTCCAGCTCGATGAGTCTTCTGTCGATCGCCGACTGGTCCAAAGCATCCAACCCGATGATTTCAGCGGCAATCTCGGCATTGACGTGCTCTACCGCCCGGATAACCCCCTTGCCGCCGTAACGCTCGGTGTCGCCGTCCCGCAGCTCAACCGCCTCATACCTCCCGGTGGAGGCCCCTGAAGGTACAGCCGCCCGTCCAACCGCATCGTCTTCGAGGACCACCTCCACCTCCACCGTGGGATTTCCCCGCGAATCAAGTATCTCCCTTGCGGATACATCGGCAATAACGCTCAATTTTCACCCTCCTTCGAAATTACGGGGACACCATACTAAATTATCCTTATCATCGGTTCCGATGAATCATTTTCATCCCGGGCCTGCCTGCCACGCTGCGACGCAGGCAGGCAGCAACCGATAGACCGTCATCAACGAGCTGTTTGTACCCTCCGCGCCGCATCGATAATCGCGACAAAAGACGCCGCCTTTAGACTGGCCCCCCCGACCAATGCGCCGTCAATATCCGGTTGCGCCAGCAGCGACGCCGCGTTCTCCGGCGTTACGCTGCCGCCGTACTGTATGCGAACCCGTTCCGCTGCTGCCGGCGAATACAACCCGCCGAAAACCCCGCGGATGAAGCTGTTCACCGCCTGTGCGTCCTCGGGTGAAGCCGTTCTGCCGGTGCCGATGGCCCAGACCGGCTCGTAGGCGATTACCGCTCCGGCCGCCGCCGCTTCCTCTACGCCCTCAAAGGCACTGTTCACCTGCCGCTCAACCACCTTAAAGGTCTCCCCTGCTTCCCGTTCTGCGAGCCTCTCTCCCACACACACGATCGGCGTCAGTCCGTGCCGGAGGGCCGCCTTCACCTTCCGATTGACCGTCTCGTCCGTTTCCCCGAAGTACTGGCGCCGCTCCGAATGGCCGATGACCACGTAACGGCAGCCCGCTTCCCGCAGCATCGGTGCCGAGACTTCTCCGGTGTAAGCTCCCTGGTCTTCCCAGAAAAGATTCTGCGCCGCCACCCGGACAGGAGTCCCGGACACCGCCTGTGCCACCGGCCAGAGTGCCGGAAAGGGTGGACATAGTACCACTTCCACCCCGCTGAAGTCGGCGCTCCCTATAAGCTCCTGCGTAAAGGCCTGTGCTTCCGGAATCGTCTTGAACATCTTCCAGTTGCCTGCAATAATCTGCGTGCGCGCCAAAAATTCTCCGCCTCCGAAAATAGCTCGAACTCAAACAGTTCAAAGTTCCAAGTTTAGGAGTCAGCAGTCAGGAGCCAGAATGATTCGTTTCATATCTGCGACAGTTCCGGCCTCTGATTACCAAACCCCGCAGGCCGGAAAAACGCTAAAATATAGCAGTTCTACTTGTCCTGCAGAACGGCCAGCCCTGGGAGCCCCTTGCCCTCCAAAAATCTCAGCGAAGCCCCGCCCCCGGTAGATACGTGGGTGATCTTTTCCATTACCCCTGCACGTTTCACTGCCCGGACGGTATCGCCGCCGCCAATTACGGTAGTGGCCCCGTTCCCCGGTAACGCCTGGGCTATGGCAATCGTTCCGGCATCGAACGGCGGCTGCTCAAACAAGCCGAGCGGCCCGTTCCAAAAAACGGTCTTTGCCCCGGCAAGCGCAGCAGTAAACAGGCGCACCGTTTCCGGTCCGATGTCGAGAGCCATCCAACCCTCCCCAACGGCGTCGGCCGGTACGACCCGGATCGGCGCCCCGGGCGCCTGGCTTTCCGCGACGGCAAGATCCACCGGTAACACCACTTGCAGGCCGCGCGCCTTGGCACGGGAAAGGAGACTGCGCGCCGCTGCAAACCTGTCGGTTTCCACCAGCGAAAGCCCCATTTTTTGGCCCTGCGCCGCAAGGAACGTGTTGGCCATCCCTCCCCCGATCAGCATCTTCTCAACCCGGTCCACGAGGTTTTCCAAAACCCCGATCTTGTCGGAGATTTTGGCGCCCCCTATTATCACTACAAACGGCCTTTCAGGTCGGCTCAAAAGCCCGCTGAGCACTTCGAGCTCTTTTTTCATCAAGAAACCGGCTACCGCCGGGCGCAGGGCGGCGACCCCCACAACGGAGGCATGTGCCCGGTGCACCGTACCAAAGGCATCGTTCACAAAGATGTCGCAAAGCGCCGCCAATCGTTGCGACAGATGCGGGTCGTTTTTCGTTTCACCCGGGTGAAATCGGATGTTTTCTAAGAGCAGGATGCCGCTGGCATCTAACGATTCCACCGCTGCTTCCACCTCCGGACCGGTACAATCGTCGACCTTTCGCACCGGGCGTCCGATCAGTTCGCCTAAGCGAATAGCCACGGGGTCAAGCCTCAACCCGTCGTCGGGCGCTCCCTTGGGACGCCCTAAGTGTGAAATCAGGATCACCTTCGCGCCCTGCTCGCAGAGGTAGCTTATGGTGGGCAGGGCTGCCTTAATCCGGGTGTCTTCAGCCACCTTTCCGGCTTTCAAAGGCACATTAAAATCAACCCGTACCAGCACCCGCTTCCCTTTAACATCGATGTCGCGTACTGTCTTCTTCGGCATCCAAACCCTCCGCTTCAAAGTTCGAGGTTCACAGTTACAAGAAGGCCGGAAAACGGTCATTTCCGGCAACCGCGCAGTCCTGACTTCACTGCTCAAAAAGTCGGTATCCCGCGGCTATCGGACACTGTTATTATGAGCGCCGCGAAGATATAACTCTCGCGCGCTACCGCTGCATTTACAATTACTTTAGCCCCTTTTCGGCGATATATTCGGCTAAGTCGGCGACCCGGTTGACGTAAGCCCACTCGTTGTCATACCAGGCCACCACCCGGACCATGTTCTCCCCGACAACCATCGTCGACAGCCCGTCCACTACAGAGGAACGCGGGTTTCCGTTATAATCGTGTGAGACCAGCGGCAGTTCATTGTAATCCATGATTCCCTGCAAATCACCTTCTGCGGCCTCTTTGAGCGCCTGGTTGACCTCGGCGGCCGTCGCTGGCTTAGCAAGCTCCGCGACCAGGTCCAACACCGAGACATTGGGAACCGGTACCCTGAAGGCAAGCCCGTTCAGCCTGCCGTCGAGCTCCGGCAGCACCCGTCCAATAGCCCTTGCCGCACCGGTGGTTGAAGGGATTATCGACAGGCCTGCCGCACGGCCCCGGCGGAAATCTTTGTAAGGCATATCGAGAATCTGTTGGTCGTTTGTGTAGGCGTGAATGGTATTCATCAGGCCTTTTACGATACCAAAGCGCTGGTGGAGGGTCTTTGCGATGGGAGCCAAGCAGTTGGTGGTGCAGGAGGCGTTGGAGATTATATTGTGCTTTTCGGGATCATAGAGCTGATGGTTAACTCCCATTACAATGGTGATGTCTTCGTTTTTTGCCGGCGCCGTGATTATTACCTTTTTTGCACCTCCCGCAAGGTGTTTAGCCGCTTCTTTACCGTCACGGAACCTGCCGGTTGATTCGACAACCAGATCGGCCTGAAACTCACCCCATGGAATCTCCGCCGGATCGGCCATAGAGTACACAGGGATCTCGCGGTCGCCTATTGTAAGCGACCTCTCGGTGCTGCCGATTTTGTCGGTCAGTGTACCGTGTACGGTATCGTACTGCAGGCTGTAGGCGAGGTGGCGAGTGAACTCCGCCGCACCGGGAAGGCGGCGGGTCTTATGGTTGATCCCGACGACCTCGATCCCTTTTCTTTTCACGGCCACCCTTAGAAAAAGTCGTCCGATTCTGCCAAAACCGTTAATTCCCACCCTCACACACACTGCAACGCTCAACCCCTTCCCTGAAAATGGTTCTAACTTAAACAGTTCGAAGTTCGAAATTATTATGAGTATAGGATCCGTGGTTCGCTGATGAGGGCGTATCAATATCCTTCCTTTTACACGGGTCGCTACGCGCCGGGGGAGCAAGTTGTTCCAATTCCAGCGTGGGATTCTCTATCAATATTGCCGCTCAAAACAGTCAATCAGTTCTTTTCTTGCTGTATCTGCCGTGCAATGGTTGACAGCCGCCGCAGCCTGTGGTTTACACATGACTTTGAAAGCGGAGGACGTACCATTTCGCCTAACTCCTTCAGGCTGGCTTCAGGGTGCGCCAGCCTGAGCCGTGCCAGCTCCCTGAGTTCCTCCGGCAGATTCTCCAACCCGATCCGTGCACTTATAAAACCGATTTCGCCTTTTCGTTGCAGCGCCGCTTCGACCGTCTTGTTGAGATTCGCTGTTTCGCAATTCACCAGGCGGTTTATCCGGTTCTTGACCTCTCTGAAAACCCGGGTGTTCTCAAGTTCTAAAAGCGGACCGGCTGCACCCATCAACCTTAGGCAGTCCCCGATCGCGCCGCTTTTTTTTAAGTAGACCGCAAAACAGTTCTTTCGGGCTGTTATTCGGGCTTTCAATCCAAACTGTCCCAGCAGCGCAACCACGTCCTCTGCCGACCTTTTCGAAGCAGCCGCGAACTCAAGGTGATAGGCGAAAGCGGTACCGCTGACCCAACCGCGGCCAAGGAAGAGGCCCCTCAAATAAGCTCTCCGGCAGCACTCCCGCCGCAGGAAGGCGCGCCGAATGCCGGAAACAGGGTGTCCGAAACGGTCCGTCAGTCCCAGCTTTAAGGCTGCTTGGGTAAATTCTCCCGGTACACAGATGCGATAAAGTTTACTTCGCCGGAGCCGACGCTGTTGACGGACGAAAAGCGCAGCCTGCTTGCCAAAAACCGCCCGTACCAACTGAAAGGCCTTTCGGGCTACCGCCGGATTTTCAGTGCGAATCTCCAAGCGTGCGGTATTGTTTTCGTTCTTTACCCTTCCGGCAGCCTTAGCCAGCCCGGCCAGCTCACAAAGTAAACAGCAGGGCCTTTCCTCTTTTATCCTGGCAAGTTCTCCTTTTGTTGCCGCGGAAAAAGACTGGGTGTTCATCTATAGTTACACCTTGTACTATTGTACCATTATATGCCCTTTAAGCTCAAAGCCCCAACTCGGTCGGGTCGAGCGAAATAATTACGTATAGGCTAAGTTTCAATGACTGTCCGGAAAACTCGTTGCGGTGGAACATTACGGTAAGACACGCCTCAGGCACGCGGGTGAGAAAAGTCATAGACCTCCCGGAGCCTCTTGCGGGTAATGCGGGTGTATACCTGGGTGGTGCCGATGTCGGCATGTCCTAAGAGCTCCTGTACCACCCGCAGGTCCGCCCCGTTCTCCAACAGGTGGGTGGCAAAGGAGTGCCTGAGCGTGTGCGGGGAGAGCTTCTTATTTACACCCGCAGCCTTAGCGTAGCCCTTCAGCATCTTCCAAAAGGCCTGCCTTGTCAGCCTTTCACCCCGGCGGTTTACAAAAAGCGACTTGCCACCGTACCCGCCCACTAAAACCGGCCTTCCCCGTTCTAAGTATTCGGCAAGGCAATGCAGTGCAATCCGCCCTAACGGAACGATCCTTTCCCGGGCGCCTTTACCGAATACGCGGACATAGCCGGCTTCGAAGTTTACACTCTCCATGTCAAGCCCCACAAGCTCTGAAACGCGCACTCCGGTGGCGTAGGCTAACTCAAGCATCGCCCGGTCCCTCAACCCTATCGGGGTGTTGCAGCGCGGGGCAATCAGCAACCTTTCCACGTCCTGTTGAGTCAAAACCCTTGGCAGCCGCTGGATCAGCTTGGGAGAACTCAGTTCCCCAGCCGGGTCCTCCTGCAGATAATTCACGCGGGCCAAAAAACCGAAAAACGCCTTGAGCGCCGCCAATCGCCGCGCTACTGTCGCGGCGGCAAGTCCTGTGCGTTGCAGCTCCAAAAGATAGGCTAACAGAGCGTCCCGCAAGCCTCCGGGCACTGCAAACCGGCGCTTCTTCACGAAATCACTGAAGTGGGTAAGGTCAGACCGGTAAGCCAAAAGGGTATTCTGCGCCAATCCACGTTCCACCCGCATGTAATCAAGAAACTCCTGAAGCCATTTTTGGAGCAACATGGTCTCTCCCCTTGCGGTTGCCCAATGCCGGAGCCGGAAGAATCGTAAGGGCCCCACCATGATGGTGAAAAAACCGCGCCGGAGCCCCTTCTGCCGCTATGCCTTTCGACGCGATCTATTTTCAAGAACACTGCCCTTTGCGGTTGGGTCATTGCGCTTGAGTCAAATTTTTGTTAGAAGAGAAAGTTCTCCCAAAGAATAAAAATTCCTTCCCATACCAGAAGGAGATGCAAACTGACCTTTGACTACAGACCGCTTATCACTCCAACAGCGGCAAGAGAACCCCTGCTACTCCCGGAACCACGTACGCTTCGACCAATCCCGCACCAAGCGCGGCGGCGGCCAGCAGCGCCATCATCCCCGTATAACGGACGAACCACGGAAATACGGCGGTCTCCGGGTGAAACCCCCGGCGTACTAAAAGCAGGGAGAACGAGAGCGAAGCCACTGCCCCGACGATAAAGACCACCGTAAGGATCACGTTTTGCGGGAAGACCTCCGTTAGGATCAACCAGAAACCGTATGCGCCCTTGTGCTGCACCAGGAAACCGCCGGTAAAACCAAGGGCGTACCCGCGCAAAAACAGCACCCCGGCCACTACCGGCATGCCGATTACGGTGAGCCCCGCTAAGTACATCACTCCCAGGGGCAGGGTGTTTCGCACAGCCGCCTGCGAAAAGACAGTCTTTCTGTCGTTTTCGGAGCTGTAACCCGGCGTTGTCAGCGGGATGAGGTAATCTTCCAACTGCGCCGCTTCCGCTTTGTCAAGCTTGCAAGCGCTTTCTATTCCCCAGCAGAATCCTGACCCGAAAAAAAGAAACGCGATAAGGTACAAAAGCCAACAGCGCCGTAAAGATGACAGCCAGAGGCCACGGAGGGTACCGCCCAAGCTAAGTGTGGATCTCCTGAGAAAGGGGTAACGGTGGACCAATCACACCACTCCCGCCGCCATCCGGGCATTCTCTAAGACCCCTGTTTCCCTGTCCAATCCTATGCCGCCCGGGCGGTTCATATTCCGGGAGTGCCCGGCACTCGGTCTGCCGGGTGCCGGGTATAAATACCGAACAGTTGGCATAGAAATTAACCTGAAGCAAAGGTAGGCTTTGATATGCCGAAGGGGTCGTGCAGGTGAAGCAACTCGTGCTGCCTTACGCCATTTACATAATCGGTCCGGCCCGACAGGTTTTCGCCTATATCGCCGAACTCTGCGCCGGCCAACGGGGGACGCTCAAAGACTCTATTCAGAAGCGGCTCAACTAACCCGGGAGGTTTACCCCAGGGCTAACCCTGCCGCAACCAGGCCGGCGGCGCCCGCGGCCAAGAAGAACTCCGGCTCGGCGTCGCGTCCCCGTCCCATCGTGCTGGCCTCTATCTCTAACTCGTCCAGCGCATCGAAGGTCTCTGAGGCATCTACGGTCACCAGCCGGTGGCGCTCCGCCAATCCTGCAGACTTAAGCTGCGCCGATACGAGTGCTGCCTTTTCAGGCGCTATCGCGGGCACCGGCACGGTGGCCGGTACAAGGGCAACCCGCCCGAGCGAGGTCAGGGCGTGGTGGCTCACCCCTCGGTGCCTTGGCCGCGGGTCGGCGAAGCTCAGGCGCAGCGCAGCCACCGGCAGCCCTCCCAGAACGTGCGCGGCGTTGACGGTCTCTCCCTGTTCGAGCGCCGTGGTACCGTAGCGCGTTGCGGTTCCAACCACTCCCGGTCCCATTCCGGCGACAATCACATCAGCGCCTGCTGCGTATTTGGCAGCAAGCAGCCCGCTGTAAACGTTCACCGCTTCGAAATCGCCGCCGAAGGCGTGCCCTACCGTTACAGTTGCCGCTAACAGTCCTTTTTCCTTCAGCGTTGCAGCCGTACGCGAGAACGCAGCCGGCAGCGCCCCCCCGTCGGTCATGAGGTATACGAGCCGCAACCTTCCCCTCCCCTGCTTCCAGACCGCCGCGGCAACGGGAGCCAACTGGCTGTGGAGCTCCAGCGCAACCACCGGTGTACCTGCGAGGTTATCGGCCTCACGCAGGAGATTGTGGTAGGGGCTTTCCGGTTCCTCTGCCGCCAGGACCTTGATCTGTGCCGGGGTGTAGCGGAGTTTCATGATATGTCCAGCCTTAGGGGTATCGAGCCCCCTCCGCGAGAGGTTTGCCAGCACAAAGTGATACCCGCCGCTGCCGAGCCCCTTCACCACCGCAGTTGTATTCAGCAGCACCTCATCTCCGGGTTCGAGCCTGCCGGTAAAGGCGGTATACGCGATCGCCCTTTCTTCGCGGCCTTCTGCCTCGACCAGAACCTCTGCAACCCCCGGCCGGGACGATGTTATGCTTATGATTTTGCCCGGCCTGATGCGCACCAGCGGTCCAATTCCTCCTTCCATTGACGTCCCCTCTTCCTCCCTGTTATACTCAAACCCGAACCGTGAACGGATCTTTTTGGAATCTGACAATATAGAACTGCAAGCCTTGCCCGGAGTCTTATTAGACGTTCTTGGTCTCTTGGCGGTTTATCTTTTTCCGAGGTGGTTCTCTGTGCCCTTCGACGGCCTTGTGCTATTCAGTGTAACCCGCGAACTCAAGGCGGCCATTGCGGGCGGCCGTATCGAGCGCGTATTCCAGCCAGGGATCCTGGAAATCGTACTGCTGATCCGCAAAAACCGTGAAAAGCATCGCCTCATGCTTTCGGCTACCGCCGATGCCGCGCGTGTTCACCTGACGCAGTCCGATCCTCGAAACCCTGACAGGGTGCCGTTTTTCTGCTCCACCCTCCGCCGCCACCTTGAGGGAAGCCGGATAACCTCAATCACCCAGCCGGACCTCGAGCGGGTGCTGCAAATCGCGGCAACGGGCACCGACAAACTCGGCCGCCCGACAGCCTGCCTCCTGATTGCCGAAATTATGGGTAAGCACAGTAATATTATCCTCGTTAACGCTGCAGAAAACAAGATTGTCGACGCCGCCAAACGGTATTCCCACAGCGTCAGCCGGTACCGGGAGGTCCTGCCCGGTCAGCCCTATACACCGCCTCCGCCCGCCGGCAAGGCCGACCCCATAACGGCAACGGAAGAGGAGTTCACCGCCGCCGTCAGCGCGCAGCCTATAGAGACAGACGTTGCACAGGCCATCCAGCGGCTTTACCAGGGTCTGAGCCTTTACTCCGCCCGCGAAATCGTCTCCCGGGCCGAACTTCCGCCCGGCATTACGGTCGGCGAGTGCGGACTTTACGAGTACCGGCGGCTCTATGGTTCGCTGGTGAAACTTGTTTCATCCATAACAACCGGATCGGCTGCGCCAACGCTGGTGATCCGAAACGGATCACCTGTAGAATACGCTCCCTTCGATCCGTCCCAGGACAGCGGCGACAGGGTTTATGCACCGATGAACGAAGTGCTGGACCGGTTTTACTTGGGGCGGGCTGAATCTGCGGCATTCAATACCCGGCGCCGCTGCCTGGAGCAGTGCGTCCAAAGGGAGATTCGCCGCCTTACCCGCAAGTTGGAGACTATCGAGGGCATTCTTGGCGAGCCCGATCCGCAGCGCTACCGCCTATACGGGGAGCTGCTCACCGCCAATCTCTACCGGCTCCGGCCCGGGTCGGAGGAAGCGGTACTGCAAAACTTTTACTCGCCCGACGTTCCCTTGGTCACCATCCCCCTCGATCCGTCCCTGACTCCGTCGCAAAACGCACAGCGATACTTCAAGAAATACGCCAAGGCACGCGCCGCCCGCCGCCATGCCGCACAGGAAAAAGAGCGCCTGACTGAAGAGCTTGCCTACCTGACGGGTGTGGTTACCGCCATCGAACAGGCCGCAAGCTTAGAAGAACTAACGGAGATAGCGGAGGAACTCGCGGGACAAGGATATCTGTCTCCAGAAACGGGCAAAGAAAAAAAGGGGGAAGAGCCGCAGCCGCTTAAGCTCCTGTCCGCCGACGGATTTCCTATCCTGGTCGGCAAAAACAACCGGCAGAACGAATATGTAACCTTCCGGCTTGCCGCCGCCGGCGACCTGTGGCTTCACGCCCGCGGCGTGCCCGGTGCGCACGTCATCCTTAAGACCGCCGGACGCGAGCCGTCGGGCAAGGCGCTTGCCGAAGCAGCGGCGCTGGCCGCCTATTTCAGCCAGTCCCGCCGGAGCACGAAAGTTCCCGTGGACTGGACCCGGCGCGCCAACGTTCAGCGTCCTAAAGGCGCCCGCCCCGGTTTCGTCACTTACAGCGGCGAAAAAACCCTTTATGCCGACCCCGGCGCGGCAGAGGTTCTTTTGAAACGGCAGACGGAGGAGCTTCCCGGTGCTAAGAGATGAGCGGTATAGTAAAATTATAGCGGGGTGAAGCAATGAAGTGCCGTGTCTGCAAGGCACCGGCCTTCGTCAAGTTCCCGGCCCACAACGCCGCGTTCTGCAAGGAGCACCTTGACGCCTTTTTCCTGCGGCAGGTGGCCCACACGATAAAGAAGTACCGAATGATGCCGCCCGGAGAGCGGGTTGTGGCGGCGCTCTCCGGCGGGAAGGACTCCCTGGTTGCAGCGCTGGTGCTGGACCGGCTTGGCTACCGCGTCGAAGGTCTTTTCATCGACCTCGGGATTGTAGACGGCGACTTCTCACCTGCCTCCAGGAGGACCTGCGAGGAGTTCTGCGCGGCCCGAGGCATTCCGCTGCATGTCATAAGCCTCCGGGAGGAGTTCGGCAAAACGATTCCCGCTATCGCCCGCCGCTACCCCCGTCTCTGCGCCATCTGCGGCGTTACGAAGAGACACATTATGAACGAGTATGCACGGAAGTCCGGCGCTTTTGCCCTTGCGACCGGGCACACCCTCGACGACATGTCCGCCGCCCTCTTCGCAAACCTCCTGCGGTGGGACCTCCACTACTTAGCTAAGGGGCTGCCTGTCCTGCCGGCCGAGAACGGTTTTGTCCGTAAGATAAAGCCGCTCGCGCTCCAGAGCGAGGATGAGATCACCGCATTCGCGCGGCTGCACGGAATCAAGGCGCTTCAAGCCCGCTGCCCTTACGCCGCCGAAGCGAAATTCAAGCATTACAAGGCAACGCTGAATGCGCTTGAAGATAAGTCCCCCGGTGTGAAGCGCGCTTTCTACAATGGATATACCCAAAACAGCCACCGCTTCCAAGAGGAGACCGC
>DTYU01000108.1 GCA_012961725.1 Desulfotomaculum sp. | reverse complement strand
CCTCCTTGCCGCAGTTGGCGCAATAAAAGATCGGCAGCGGCACCCCCCAGAGACGCTGGCGTGAGATGCACCAGTCTCCCCGTGCGGCCACCATGTTGAAGATACGCTCCTCGCCCCACGCCGGGATCCACTTCACCTTGCGGATGGCCTCGAGTGCTGCATCCCTGAAACCGTCTATCGAGGCAAACCATTGTTCTGTCGCCCGGAAAAATACGGGCTGCTTACACCGCCAGCAGTGAGGGTACTGGTGCCGTACCTTCCCTGCCGAAAGGAGTGCCCCCTGACGCTCAAGTTCCTTAATTATGGCCGGGTTTGCGTCCCGGTAAAAGAGTCCCTCAAAAACCCCGCCCTCGGAAGTGAAATATCCGCGCCCGTCGATCGGCGATAGCACCGGCAGGCCGTATCTCCTGGCGGTGTTGAAATCCTCCTCGCCGTGTCCGGGGGCGTTATGGACACAGCCGGTGCCGTACTCAAGCGTTACGTAATCGTCAATGACCACCACAGACTCCCGGTTGAAGAAGGGGTGCCTGAGGCGCACGCCTTCAAGCTCCCGCCCTTTATATTCGGCCTCCACGACACATTCTTCTTCCCCTATGACCTTCAAGAACGAAGGCAGCAGTGCCCGTGCCACCATGTACCTGTTCCCGTCCACCCGGATTCCCGCGTAAATATAGTCGGGGTGAAGACAGACGGCCACGTTGGCCGGGAGCGTCCACGGCGTGGTGGTCCAGATTACAAAGCAGGTTTCAGGTTCCAGGAGCCCCTTCCCCTCTGTCACCTTGAAACGGACGTAGATCGAGGGGGATTCCTCCTCCGCATACTCCACCTCCGCCTCGGCCAGCGCGGTTTCACAGTCAGCGCACCAGTAGACCGGCTTCAGGCCCTTATAAATGTATCCCTTCCCGGCCATTTCCCCAAAGACCTCAATCTGCCGCGCCTCATAACCCGGCATGAGTGTGAGGTATGGGTTCTTCCAGTCGCCCCGAACGCCCAAGCGTTTGAACTCTTCCCGCTGGATCTCCACAAATTTCAGCGCATACTCCTTGCAGCGCCGCCGGAACTCGACGGGACCCACTGCCTGGCGGTCAATTCTGAGGTTTTTTATCGCCTGTTGTTCTATCGGCAACCCGTGCGTATCCCAGCCTGGTACATACGGCGCATCAAAACCGCACATCGAGTGAAATTTGACGATAATGTCCTTCAGTATCTTATTGAGGGCATGTCCCAAATGGATATGCCCGTTCGCATAAGGCGGACCGTCGTGCAGGATGAACTTGGGCCGGCCGGCCGTCTTTGCTTGCACTAACCGATACAAGTCTATCTCTTCCCAGAACTTTAATGTTTCCGGTTCCCGCTGCGGCAGGTTCGCCCGCATCGGGAACTCCGTCTTCGGCAGATTAAGTGTCTTGCTCCAGTCCATGCTTTCCCCTTCGAAAATAGCAGTTCTTTCGATCGGCGCGGCGATAAGCTTCACCATGGCTCGTACTGAGCTTCTCCTTGGTCAGAAGCCAGAATTCAGAAGTCAGAATGATTGTTTGTAGGAATTCGCCGTGCGAATTCCCTTTTTTCTGACCTCAGACCTCTTGCCTCCGACCTCTGAAATTGCTCGCTTCTCACTGCGTTCCGCTTATGTAACTCTTCTGCATCTAAGTAACATGCTTACGGGTCTACATTTTTCATTCCCGGCGGCCACAATGAAACGTCGTAAATGAGGTCCGACAGAAGTGTCCAGCGCAGTTGCGACAGATCCGTTTCGTTCTTGAAACACTGCACGATGTTCGCCCCCCAAAATCCTCACGCAAGACTTCGACGTTCCTTACTCTGCGGGACCCAGCACCTGTCTCAAGCGCTTTGCCGCAGCTGCTTTCCCGATGCCTTCCACCCTTATCGTCTTTTCACGCCCGGACTCACCCCGCAATATCTGCAGCCTGTGTTCCGGTACGCCGAAAAACCCGGCCAGGTATTCTAAGAGGGCCTTGTTCGCCCTGCCTTCTACAGGTGGAGCCGAAATACGAACGCGGAGCGCCCCCTCTGTCAAGCCTGCAATGGCGTTACCCGATGCACGCGGGGTAACACGCACCCTAAAAGTTATCCCGTTTTTCTCCTCATGAAAAAGGCCGTCCACAGAGATTTTCACGGCTTGCGGCTCCGGGAGCTTCCGGCGGTTTTCTTGACCCGCGTAACGCCGCCGCCTTTTGCGGCCTGACCGTTTACCAGGAATCTAAATTTTTGCGCCGCCTCTTTCAGGAGCCTTTCCAATGACTTTTCTGCTTCCCCGAGAATCCGCTGGTATTCATCTTCAATCCGGGCCACCAACTCGCCAAAGCGGCTCTCCGCAAGCACCATGATATCCCCGGCCCGCTGGGCCGCCTCGACCGAAGCAGAACCGATTATACGCTCGACTTCCTGCCGCAGTTCCTTTATCTTATCCGCCAGCTCTTGGGAGATCTCCGGCAGACTTGTCTCTTGACCCGGTGGATGCCTATCCGGCCTTTGCGGCTCCACGGCAGGCCGAACGCGCGAACGCAACTCCTCGTTCTCACGGTAAAGTTGCGCTAAGGCATCTGCCACCCGGTCGAGAAACTCGTCCACTTCCTGCTCATCGTAACCGCGGAAGACCCGGCGGAACTCCTTCCGGTGAATCTCAAACGGTGTTACCACCCGCAACCCTCCAAAACCCTAAAATTACGGGGACACCATACTAAATTATAAGTTCCGACCATTTCAGAGGCGGGATCTGAGAAGTTGGATGTGAGAATTCTTGAAGGAATTGGCCTGCGGCCAATTCCAACATAGATTCCCACCTCTAACCTCGCGCTTTTCGCTTCCAAGTCTTCCGGCTAACACCGCCCATATTTTCATTAAGCCTTTAAACTGGAAGCGCTGCGAACAATCTTAGCACTATCACCTTTATAACCTGAAGGACCAACAGCCCGACCAGAGGAGAGAAATCAACCGCTCCCACCGGCGGGATGAAACGTCGGAAGATACGCAGGTAGGGATCGGTCAGTTCATAAATAAACCGGACAACCGGTTGGTACGGGTTGGGCCTGAACCACGAAAGCAATACACGGGCAAAGATCAATAACGCATAGACATCGAAAGCCACATCGACCGTCTTATACAGAAGCCCCATTTTATATTACTCCTCTTCTAAGGCCGCCTCGATTTTAAGTCTATGTCTTCTTGCCCTTACTTAATTCCTGAGACCTTTCGGTTGCCGCCGAGACCGCTTCAATCAGTGCGGCCCTTACCCCCCTCTGCTCGAGTACAAAAAGCCCGGCCGCGGTGGTCCCGCCGGGTGTCGTTACGCGGTCCTTGAGTTCCGCCGGATGCTTTCCGGTGGCAAGCACCATCTTTGCCGCACCTAAAACGGTCTGCGCGGACAGCAGGAGAGCCGTTTCACGGGGCAAACCCATCTTGACCGCACCGTCTGCAAGCGCCTCAACCATCATGTAGACGTAGGCCGGCCCGCTGCCGCTCAAGCCGGTAACCGCGTCAAGCAGGCTTTCTTCTACTGCCACCGTCCGCCCCACAGAAGTGAAAACGGCTTCAACCCGTGCTGCATCACGCGACCCGGCATGACTGCCGAGGGCATACGCGCTGGCCCCCTCGCCTATCAGACAGGGGGTATTGGGCATTACACGAACCACGGGGACAGGTCGAGGGATGTGCTTCTCAATAATGCTTATTGGGACGCCCGCCGCTATGGAGACGACCGTTTGCCCGGGATGGAGGATCGGACCGATTTCTTCCATAACCGGTGCGACTACATCGGGTTTCACGGCTAAAACAACTATGTCTGCCTTATTCGCCAGAGGCCTGTTCTCTTGGAAAGTACGGATGCCCAAAGTTTCTTCGAGCCACCGGAGCCGCTCGGCAGAAACATCGCTGACAACAAGGTCCGTTTGCGGGATTGCTCCGCTTTTAACAAGACCGGTCGCCAGCGCTTCTCCCATTGCTCCCCCGCCGATCAGCCCCACTTTCAGGCCTGTTAAAGGCACTGCTCGGCCCCCTCTTAGCCGCGCGCCCAGGGGAAGATCCCTTTTTCGCTCTCTTTACCCTCCGCGGCTATGTCAACGTTGTTCGGTGCAAAAAGAAAAATCCCGCCGCCGACCTTCTGCACGCTGCCGCTGAGGGCGTAGGCCGCACCGCTGACGAAGTCCACCACCCGCCGCGCCAATTCCGTTTCCACACGCTCTAAGTTCACGATGACCGGGCGGCGGTTTCTCAGATGGTCGGCGATCTCCTGGGCGTCATCAAAGGAACGCGGCTCGGATACCATCACCCGCATCTGCCGCTGGGTATGTAGGCTGACTACCGCCCCCCTCTTCCCCCGCAGCAAAACATCCTGGGGCTCAGCTTGAACCTGCTCCTCGTAGGGATCGTCTTCAAATCCGATAAATCCCAACACTTTATCCACCAGCCGCTTGCTCATACGACTCCCCCTCCTTGGCACTGTCGCGGTCCAAAAATAGCCGTACCGATACGTACCATATTTGCTCCCTCCTCGACTGCCACCGTAAAGTCCTGCGTCATCCCCATAGACAAAAATTCCAGACTTATGTCTGCAACATCCCGGTATTTCCGGCTCAGTTCACGCAGCCTCCTGAAGACCGGGCGTGCATCTTCGGGGTCCTCGACATAAGGAGCCATCGTCATCAACCCCCGCACCCGGACACCCGGCAACTGAGCGACCGCCGGCAGAAAATCCGGGACTTCTTCTTCATAAAGACCGTGCTTAAAAGGCTCCCTTGCTACGTTGACCTGAATCAGCGTATCAAAAACCCTTCCCTTTTTTAACGCCCACCGGTTAAGTTCTACGGCCAGGTCCCACCGGTCGAGACTGTGGATGAGGTTGACCAGCCCGACAAGGTATTTTACTTTGTTCCGCTGCACGTGCCCGACGAAGTGCCATTCAACCTCTCCACCGATTTCCCGGCATTTCTTAACAAACTCTTGGACCCGGTTTTCCCCGAAGGCGTTAAGGCCGGCCGCCTGCGCTTTGCGTATGCCGTCCGGCGGTACTCCCTTGGAGACCGCAACGATTCTTACGGCCGCTGGATCTCGCCCTGCGCGCCGCGCAGCCCTGATAATTTCATTTTGAACCCGCCTGATGTTGTCGCGTATGTCATTCATTGCTATTCATCTTGAAGTATTCTACGCAATACTAACAGTTCCTCCATCAGTTTACGTCTTCTTTCACACCAAAGCACAGAGGCACAAAGATTTGTATTTTAGATTCCCTCACGCAAAGCTCACAAAGATACAAGGTTTTATTCTCTCTTATTTTTCCTACTCCCTGTGACTTTGTGTTCTCTGTGTGAGCTGTATAAACTCTTTTTTCCTTAGTTTAGTTCTTCCCATTCGCCCGTCACGAGATAGATTACGTCTTCGCCGATGTTCGTGGCGCGGTCGGCCACTCTTTCAAGGCGAAGGGCCGCTAAAAGTAAATACACGTAGCAACGGGTGTTTCCGGGCTCTTTCTCCATCAGTTCTAATATGGCGTTGAAGGTCTTCTTGTACAGGAGGTCGACCTCGTCATCTGCGGTGCTCATTTCACGCGCCTTTATCACATCGTTATGTACGTAGGCATCTAAGCCTTTCTTGACCATCTGTTGCACCATCTTGCCGATCTGCGAAATATCCTGCAAAATTATGTCTGCAACGGTTGAACTGTAGCAAATTATAAGGTTTAACGCGTAACGGGAGATATCTACTGAGTGGTCGCCCATGCGCTCTAAGTTTGAAATGATCTTTATACCCGTAAAGATGATCCTGAGGTCACGGGCGATCGGCTGCTGTGTCGCAACCAGCCGGATGCACCTGTTTTCGATGTCTCTGCATAACGCATCGATCTGGTCGTCATTCATGATAACCTTCTTTGCCAAAACCTCGTCACGCGTTACCAGGGACCTTACGGCGTCAAAGACCGCCTCTTCAACCAGGCTCCCCATCCGCAAAAGATCCCGCTGCAGTTCCATCAACTCATTTTCAAAGGTTGCTCGTTGCCCTGCCACCCTTTACCACTCCCTCGAAAATAGATCGATCTGACCCCAAGATCCTCATAAGCGTCTCCTCTGCTGTGCTCAGGCACAAAACGTTATGAAAATGCTGTCCGTTTTCAGATTGTATAGACGGACGAACGTTCCCATAGAATATCAAAACCCGCTGTCAACCGAAGCGTCCGGTTATATAATCCTCGGTCCGCCTGTCCCTGGGCCTTGTAAAGATTATCCCTGTTTCGTCGTATTCTATCAACTCCCCCATGAGGAAGAATGCCGTGGTGTCCGAAACCCGCGCCGCCTGCTGCATGTTATGTGTCACGATAATAATGGTGTACCGCCGCTTGAGTTCCTGAAGGAGTTCTTCCACTTTCATGGTCGAGACCGGGTCCAGTGCGGAGGTCGGCTCATCCATCAAAACCACCTCCGGTTCTACAGCAAGAAGGCGCGCGATGCACAGCCGTTGCTGCTGCCCCCCAGACAGACCCAGCGCCGATCGGTAAAGCCTGTCACGGACCTCGTCCCACAATGCCGCTCCCCGCAAGCTGCTTTCGACAATCTCGTCAAGCCGGTGCTTGTCCTTCAGGCCGTGAATCCTCGGGCCAAAAGCAACATTATCGTAAACCGACATCGGGAATGGGTTCGGACGCTGGAAGACCATCCCTACGCGTTTTCGCAACTCGACCACGTCGACATAAGAAGCATAGATGTCTTCGCCGTCGAGAAGGACTTTTCCCTCCACCCGGGCTCCCTCAATCAGATCATTCATCCGGTTGAGCACCCGCAGAAAGGTGGTCTTCCCGCATCCGGACGGGCCGACGAGGGCGGTTATCCGGTTCTCTTCGATATCGATGTTTATTTCCTTTAAGGCACGCTCTTCGCGGTAGTAAAAGTTCAGGCCTTCAACCCTGATCTTTGCCATCGTTCCTCCCGTACACCGACATATCTCTCAACTCGCTTCCGTACTTGCGCGCAGCGCCTTTCGCATTTCCGTTTTTAGCGGGCGTTCGGACCTGCAAAGCCGGTGTTAGGCCTGCTGTACCGGAAGGTGAAAAGAAAACCGGCTCCCTTGGCCCAATTCGCTTTCGACGCTGACACTGCCGCCGTGAGCCTCAACTATACGCCTGACTATCGACAGGCCCAGCCCGGTCCCACCCGAGGCCCGCGAACGTGCCTTGTCGACACGGTAGAACCGTTCGAAGACACGCGGCAGGCTTTCTTCTGAAATCCCAATTCCCGTGTCTTCAACATCTACCCGGATCCAGCCGGGCGAAGCGGCTGCCTTGATACGGATCTCCCCCTCGGGGGTGAATTTGAGTGCGTTGTCAATGAGATTCGCGAAAACCTGGCCGAGAAGTTCCGGGTCGGCAACTATTGCGGGCAAGTCGGAAGGCACCTCACTCACCAGTTTTACATTTTGCTCCCGGGCACGTTTTTGGAAAACGGGTAAGATACGGGCTACGACATCGCCAATGCTAACCTGCTGCCGGACAAAGGCAGCCCGCCGGTCTTCCAGGCGGGAAAGGCTCAAAAGGTCTTCAATCAGTTTTTCCAGACGCCTCGTCTCCAACTCAATGATCTCTAAGAACTCCTTTGCCTTTGCAGAGTCGTCGACAGCACCCGCCCGGAGGGTTTCTACAAAGCCGCGGATAGCGGTCAAGGGTGTGCGCAGTTCATGCGAAACGTTAGCCACAAACTCGGTCCGTATCTGTTCAAGCCGCCTCTGTTCTGTTATATCTCTAAGGATCACCACCACACCCGCTCCCTCCGGGGTTTTGATCGGTGTAACCCGTGTGGCAAAGACCCGGGGCTCCGGCAGAAGGAGTTTCAACTCCTCTCTTACCGGAGAAAGGCGTGCCAGAACTTTATATACCAACTGTTCTAAGTCATGGTTGCGAATTACTTCAATGATGTTCTTGCCCCTGGCCTCTTCCGGACTCATCGCGGAAATCGCCTCCAGGGCGGGGTTGGTGAGCAGCACTTTTCCAGTAGAATCCAACGCCAATACCGCTTCATTCAGACTGGATAAAATGGCTTCCATCTGCATCTTTTCCGCGTACAAGGCGTCAAACGCCCGTTTGACTCCGGAGGCCAACTGATTGGCGCGCGATGTCAGCCACCCAACCTCGTCCGTCCGGTACAAATCCTCCGTCTTTGTATAAGGGCTGAGTTCCCTCGCTACAGCAACCAAGCTCCGCACCGGGTCGATAACCTGCCGGTTGAGCAGCTTCCCGATAATAGCAGTCGTGAGAACCCCAGTAACAAATACCGGCCAAAAGTGCAGGTCGGTGTAATGGCTCAGCGCACACAGCCCTGTGAAGACCGTCAACAAAACAAACAGCCAGGCATAAACCCGCTTACGGATTGTTCTTACCATTTATTCTCCCTGCTCCCGAAAACGATAACCTGCTCCGCGTACCGTCTGTATGAAACGAGGTGCTCCCGGCAGCTGCTCAAGTTTTTGCCTGATATACCGGATATGCACATCCACCGTCCGGGAGCCGCCAGGAAAATCATACCCCCAAATCTTATCGAGCAGGTACTCGCGCGAGAAAACCCGCCCCGGGTATGCAGCAAGAAGGTATAACAACTCGAACTCCTTAGGAGTCAGTTCCTGCCGGGCATCATTCCAGTAAACCGTCAGGCGTTCCCGGTCAATAGTCAGTTGACCGTAAACGAGCCTGTTTTTCTCCTGACCCGGAGGTCTGCGCCGCAGGTGCGCCCGCACCCTTGCCACCAGTTCGCGCGCGCTGAAGGGTTTGGTGACGTAATCATCGGCCCCTGTTTCCAAACCCCAAATCTTATCCTTCTCTGCCCCCCGGGCACTGAGCATGATCACCGGTATATCACGCGACCTTTCATTTGCCCGCAAAGCCTTGCAGAACTGCAAACCGTCCATTCCGGGCAGCATCACGTCAAGGATGATCAAATCCGGGCGGTTGTTTTCAGCAAGTTTAAGTGCGGTAAGACCATCTCCCGCGGTTCGGACCTCAAACCCTTCGCGCTCGAGGGTAAACCCGAGCAGTCTTTGGATGTGCTCCTCGTCATCGACCACCAGAATCAGTGCCATAGCTTGAGCCCCTTCTAACGGATCATTACCACAGCAGCCATTCTGCCTGTCTTGCTGCCGTCACGCCGGTATGAAAACATGAGTTCAGGGTGGCATGCGGTACAAAAATCAACAACGGTGATCTTCTCCGGAAAAACTCCCGCGGCAAGTAAATCCCGCCGGTTGGCTTCCCGCAAATCAACCCGCCACCTGTTTCCGTCCTGCCAGGAGACCTCCCTGCCCCAGCCTTGAAACTCCCGCGCCACCGGCGCATCTACGGTGTAGCAGCACGGACCGACGGCCGGACCTATCACTGCTATGCAATCCGCGGGGCGCGTGCCGAATGCGGCAGACATTCGAGCGACAGTCCTGCTTGCAACCCGCCGCACCGTACCCCGCCATCCGGCATGTACGATTGCCACCGCCCTCTTTGCGGTATCAACCAAATAGACGGGCACACAGTCCGCGAAGAAGGCCGTGAGCGGCAACCGTGGAGCCGACGTAATAAGTCCGTCTGCCGCCGGAATGGAACTCTCCGGCTTGAGGGCACCCGCCCCCGCATCACGGAGGCTGACAACTGCAACGTTAGTCCCGTGGACCTGCTGCCCCGAAACCGTGCGTTTGAGGTCATAACCGAGCGCGTCGGCCAGCCGTTTTCTGTTGGCCGCCACCCGCTCCGGAAGGTCGCCGACTGTATATCCCAGGTTCAAAGAGCTAAAAGGACCCTCGCTGACGCCACCCAATCTCGTGGTGAACGCATGGAGAAGCCACGGCAGATCCAGCGACGGCGACTCCAACATCTTTAAGCCGCGATACTCTTTGAGAACAAAGGTCTCTCTCGTAACTACTCCTCCGAAAATCCAAATCATACAATTCTGGGACCGAAATCTTAAAGGCCGCTGGCGTTGTCTATTTATTATACCATCTGAGGTTTAGGCTCGGCTACCATCCGGGTGAGGCCTCACCACCATCATCTTCTTTGGCCGACCTAAAAATCCTGTCGAAATGCATCGCTTTCCTTGACAACGAACCCGATTTCCCATAAGCTTTTGTTGACAGCCAGGTGATCCGTAAGAAAGGAGAATACCGGTAATGCCTATTTACGAATTTCGCTGCAGGGCATGCGGTCAGCGTTTTGAACGGTTATGCCCGCTGGGTGAAACGGGCGAGACCTTTACGTGCCCTTCGTGCAATACACCTAAACCGGAAAGGGTACTTTCCTCCTTTGCCGCCTGCGGGACAGAAGGGGGCAAGGGATCGTCCTGCACAACCTGCAAGGCCACAAGCTGCTCAAGCTGCGCGGGGTCGCATTAACAGAAGGCTTATGTGAGAGGATTTAAAAATAATCTCACACGGTTTTTTCTATGACTTTGGGTGAACGGATTAAGGCTAAAGCCTAATCTTTGGGATAATGAAAAAGCCAGGCGTCAGTTGCCTGGCTTTTCCAAAAACTACCGGGCATCCTTCTCGTTGCCCAGCCGTGCTTTAGTGCCTCCCTCTCGCCATTTCAACCGCTTTGAGCCTGGCAAGCGCCCGCAGGAGGGCCGCCTCGGCGCGGATAATGTCTATCTCCGGGGTGCGGGTACGTAACCGCTCCTCCGCCCGCTCCTTGGCCCGGCGGGCACGCTCCACGTCTATCTCTTCTGCCGCTTCCGCAGCATCAGAGAGGATGATCACGCGGTTTTCCTTGGCTTCCAAGAAACCACTACTGACGGCTAAGTACCGCCATTGGCCGTTTTTTTGTACGCGCACCACGTCGGTCTTTAGGGCGGTGATAAGCGGCGCATGGTCGGGCAGGATACCCAAATCACCATCGGCACCGCGCGCGCACACCATCCGCACCTCGTCGGAATAAGCAATGCGTGCCGGCGTAACCACAACTAACTTCTGGAGTTTTTCAGCCACTAACGCTCACTCCCTAAGAGGCCGCTGCGAGGAGCTTCTGGCCCTTTCCAACCGCCTCTTCAATGCCGCCGACCATGTAGAAGGCGTCTTCCGGCAGGTCGTCGTGCTTCCCGTCCAGAATCTCCCTGAATCCGCGGATAGTCTCCTTCAGCGGCACATAAGCCCCCGGTCTGCCGGTAAAGGCCTCGGCAACGTGGAACGGCTGCGAGAGGAACCGCTGGAGCTTGCGCGCCCGTGCCACGATCAGTTTATCCTCCTCCGACAGCTCCTCCATGCCTAAGATGGCGATGATATCCTGGAGTTCCTTGTACCGCTGGAGAACCTTCTGTACACCGCGGGCAACCTCGTAGTGGTCCGCCCCCACCACCTTCGGGTCGAGAATCCGCGATATCGAATCCAGCGGATCCACCGCCGGGTAGATGCCGAGCTCGGCGATCTGCCGAGACAACACCACGGTGCCGTCCAAGTGCGCAAAGGTAGTTGCGGGCGCCGGGTCGGTCAGGTCGTCTGCTGGCACGTAAACCGCCTGTACCGAGGTGATCGATCCTTTCGTGGTGGAAGTAATCCGTTCTTGAAGTTGGGCCATCTCGGTCGCCAGTGTGGGCTGATAGCCTACAGCGGAAGGCATCCGGCCGAGGAGCGCCGAGACCTCTGAACCGGCCTGGGAGAAGCGAAAGATGTTGTCGATAAATAGCAACACGTCCGCTCCCTCCTCGTCGCGGAAGTACTCGGCAAGGCAAAGACCGGTAAGCCCTACTCGTAGCCGGCAGCCAGGCGGTTCGTTCATCTGCCCAAAGACCATCATCGTCTTGGGCATAACCCCGGCCTCTGTCATCTCAAGATATAGGTCGTTTCCTTCGCGCGTCCGTTCCCCTACACCCGCGAATGCCGAGATACCGCCGTGCTGCTTGGCGATGTTGTTAATAAGCTCCATCACGATAACCGTCTTACCAACGCCGGCGCCCCCGAACATCGCGATCTTGCCCCCCTTCATGAAGGGGACCAGCAGATCAACCACCTTTAGCCCCGTCTCGAGCTGCTCAACCTTGGTAGACTGGTCAACGAGTGCTGGTGCAGGCCGATGAATCGGGTAATATTTTTCCGCCTGAAGCGGGCCTTTACCATCGATCGGTGTTCCTAAAACGTCGACCAGGCGGCCCAACGTTGGTCTACCTACGGGGACCGAGATCGGCGCGCCGGTATCTATAACTTTGGTCCCCCGCTTTAAGCCGTCGGTGGTCGACATGGCAACGGTCCGCACCACGTTGTTGCCGAGGTGCTGTTCCACCTCGAGTGTAAGCTCAATCTTCTTACCTGTAAACGCATCTTCGTACTCCACCTTCAAGGCGTTGTAAATCTCCGGTACCTGCCCGGGAGGAAACTTTACGTCCACCACAACGCCGATTATCTGTACCACTTCGCCGACATTCATGTCTTTGTCCAAACCTCCTTTATGACGTTATTCAAGCGCCGCAGCGCCGCCAACGATTTCGAGCAGCTCCTTCGTGATGCCGTCCTGGCGTACCCGGTTCATCTTCAGGGTCGTCCGGACGATCATGTCTTCCGTGTTCTTGGTCGCACCGTCCATTGCCGTCATCCGGGCGCTGTGTTCGCCGGCCTTCGACTCTAATATGGCATGGAAGATGACCGTTTCAATATATTTCGGCAGCAATTCGCACAGAACGGCTTCCGCCGAAGGCTCAAAGATGTAAAGCGCTGCCGGACCCCGCTTCTTCTCCTCCTTGCCAGCCTCCTCTTCCCCGGCCGGCGGTTCAAGCGGCAAGAGTTTGACAACCGTCGGCTGCTGGACAAGGATGTTGATGAACTTTGAGTAAATTACATAGACCGCATCATATTCCCCCGCCGCATACTTTTCAACCGGAAGCTTGGCGATCTCCCTGGCGTAAGCGAACCTGATATCTTCGCCTAGACCGGTAAACTCCGCCTCCATTGGAATCTTCCGGAAGCGGAAGAAGTTCCTGGCCTTGCGTCCCACTGCAACCACACCCGCGTCGGGATGTGCCTGAAGCTCACGCATCGCCGTGCGCAGAATGTTGCTGTTAAAACCGCCGCACAAACCGCGATCGGCTGTAATAACAATGTAGCAGACTTTCTTTGGCTCGCGTACCATTAAGAGCGGATGCTTGACTTCTCCGGCAGCCCGGGAAAGACGCCCCAGCACCTCGTGGATCTGCCGGGCATAAGGACGCGCCGCCGTAACCGCTGCTTGTGCTTTGGCCATCTTAGCGGTGGCCACGGCCTTCATCGCCTGGCAAATTCGCTGTGTACTCTGGAGGCTCTTGATGCGCCGTCTATAGTCGCGTATTGCTGGCATTCCGTCACCTCCGGCTTATGCCAAGCCGTACTGCATCTTGAAGCCCTTTTTGAACTCCTCGATGGCGCTCTTTAGTTTCGCTTCCGTCTCCGGCTTTACCTCAAGGTCCTTCCTGATCGCATCTAAAACACCTGCCTGCTGAGTGCGGACGTACTTTAAAAACTCGTTCTCGAAATCGCGAACCTTATCTGTCGGCAGGTCATCCAAGTAACCCCTGACGCCCGTAAAAATGGAAACAACTTGCTCCTCCATCGGCATCGGTACGTACTGGTCTTGCTTCAGAAGCTCCACCAGCCGCTCGCCGCGGTTCAGCCTTGCCAGTGTCGCCTTGTCTAAGTCGGACCCGAACTGGGCGAAGGCAGCAAGCTCCCGGTACTGCGCAAGGTCCAAACGTAACTGTCCGGCTACTTGACGCATCGCCTTCCGCTGCGCCTTACCGCCGACGCGGGAGACCGAAAGGCCCACGTTAATCGCCGGACGAATGCCCGCGTAAAAGAGGTCAGGCTCAAGGTAGATCTGGCCGTCGGTGATTGAGATCACATTCGTCGGGATGTACGCTGAGACGTCCCCCTGCTGTGTTTCGATCACTGGTAAAGCGGTAAGCGAACCACCGCCGTAGTCGGGATGCATCTTCGCCGCCCGCTCAAGCAGCCGGGAGTGCAGGTTGAAAATATCGCCCGGATACGCCTCCCGACCAGGCGGGCGGCGCAGGAGGAGTGCAAGCTCCCGGTAGGCTGCCGCCTGTTTCGAAAGATCGTCGTAAACGATTAGGACGTCCTTCCCCTGGTCCATAAACTCCTCGCCAATGGCTGCACCCGCAAAGGGAGCAATATACAACAGCGGTGCCGGGTCGATGGCAGTAGCCGAGACCACAATGGTGTGGTCCATTGCCCCGTGCTCCCTGAACTTCTCGATCACGTTAGCCACCGTTGAGGACTTCTGCCCAACCGCCACGTAGATACAGATGCAATTCTGCCCTTTCTGGTTGATGATCGCGTCCACGGCGATCGCCGTTTTTCCCGTCTGCCGGTCCCCCAAGATCAGCTCGCGCTGCCCCCGGCCGATCGGGATCATTCCATCCACCGCCTTAATACCGGTCTGAAGCGGCGTGTCGACCGGTTTCCGGTAGATCACACCAGGGGCGATCTTTTCGATCGGACGGAACTTGTCTGCCTTGACGGGACCCTTGCCGTCAAGCGGCATCCCTACCGGGTTGATTACCCGGCCGATCAGCGCGTCGCCCACCGGTACCGAAGCGATACGCCCGGTCCGCTTGACCACATCGCCTTCTTTGATGTGTTTGTATGGGCCCAAAATAACGCAACCGATGTTATCCTCTTCCAAGTTGAGCGCCATGCCGAGCGTGCCGCCCGGGAACTCCAAAAGCTCAGCGTACATGCAGTCGTCCAGTCCGTAAACCCGCGCAACACCATCACCGATATAGATCACCGAACCGACTTCGGTAACCTCAACTTGAACCTCGTACTTTTCAATCTGCTGGCGGATTATCGAACCGATCTCTTCAGGTCTCAGTTTCATTTTTCCCTGTCACCCCTATCCAACTTGAATTTCACGGATTTGCTCGCGCAAACGCTCGAGCTGCCGTGCAATGCTTGAATCGATAACCCGGTTGCCGATTCGGATCACAAGGCCGCCCAATATCTCCGGTTTCAGTTCGTACTGGACCCGGACATCCTTGCCCGTAGCTTTGGAAAGAGCTTCCATCAGGTCATCCCTATCCTCGGGCGGCACCTCTACCGCCGATGTGATCGTAACCTCGGCGACATTCTTGGTTTCGTTAACCAACCGAGTATACTCGGTTACGATATCGTTGAAAAAGACCTCCCGCCGGGCATCCAAGACAACATTGATAAAATTCAAGGTGAATTCGTTTACGTCTGCACCAAAAGCCTCCTTCATGATTTCCTTCTTGATAGAGACGGAAACCTGAGGATGATAAAACACCCGCCGGAAATCCGGTGAAGCATCCAAAGCCTCCAGTATCCCTTTGAGTTCCTCTTCGATCTGGTCTGTAAGGCCCTTTTCTTGTGCTACACTGAAAACCGCTCCAGCGTAACGCTCGGCCACCGCGCCCTTTAGCATGGCAGACTCTTCACCTCGCTAACGGCGTCCTTGATAAGCCTTGCCTGCATATCGGCGGTCAAGCCTTCCCGAATAACCTTGCCAGCAACCAAGACAGCCATGTTTGCCACCTGATCTTTCAGTTCAGCCAGGACCTTGTCCCTTTCCCGCTCGATTTCCGCCAAGGCACCCTCTTTCATGCGGGACGCCTCCTCCTTAGCCGTTTCCATGATCGCCTGGGCCTGTTCCTCGCTGGCCTTCGTGGCCCGGTCGATAATCCTCTGGGCCTCCTCGCGCGTACGGCGCATCTCCGCCTCCAACTCCGCCTTTATCTTCTCCGCCTCGGCACGCGCCTCTTCCGCCTGCGCCAACTTACTGACGACAGTATTCTGCCGCTGTTCGAGAATCCGGAGCAGCGGCTTGTACGCGACCAAACGCAAGATGACTAAGAGAGCCAAAAAGTGAAATATCTGGGCCAGCAACGTAGCGTTAAACTTCGTGGGTTCTATCTCCGTTACCACTTGCTCGCCTCCTTCCCAAACACTGACCCACTACAACAACGTCGACGAAGAAGGTTAGATACTCTTTTTTTGAGTTTCACCCCCAGAGGCTTCTGCTGTATTTTGGTGATTTGTGACGATTACATCTTCCCCATAAGGATGAAGCCCATAACGATCGCGATAATCGGCAGAGACTCGATGAGACCTACCGAAATGAACATCAGGGTCATCAGTTGGCCGCGCGCCTCCGGCTGACGGGCAACACCCTGTAAGAGTGCCGCGGTCACGATGCCGTCACCGATCGCAGCCCCTAAAGCCCCCAAACCACCGGCAAATCCCATTCCTAAAGCAGCAGCAGCACCAAGTTCCATCGAAAAAGTTCCCTCCTTAAAAAGTACATTAGATCTAAGTAAAGTTCGAAAAACCTATTTAGTTTTTTTCTCAACCAATCACCTGTCTGCTAATGCTCCTCCATAACTGTCATTGCAACATACGAGATGGTCAGCATCGTAAAAACGAAAGCCTGGATGAACGACACAAAAACACAGAAACAGTACCATACCACGGAGGCAAGGAATCCGCCGCATATGTAGCTCCAACCCGTGATTAGCCCAAGCAGCGCCAAGATCATGATCTCTTTACCCTTCATGTTGCCGAAGAGTCGGAAGGCCAAGGTGACCGGTTTCGCCGCCTCCTCAATAAGCGTGATGGGCAGGAAGTACGGGAACGGCTGGAGGAAGTGTTTGAAGTGTCCCCCTGCGCCCTTGTACTTGATGCCCATGATGTACATGAGGGCAAAGGTGACCAGCGCAAAGCCGAACGTTGTTTGATGATCCGCCGTCGGCGCCATACAGGTGGGTATGATCCCCACTAAGTTACAGATCAGAATAAAGAAGAAAAAGGTCACGACGGTCAGGAAGATGTCGTCTCCCTTTTTCTTGGCCATGGTATCGTCGATCAGGCCGCGCAAGAACTCCATCATCATTTCAAACATGGACTGCAGCTTTGTGGGCCGCTCGACACTGGCGCCGCGAACGACTGCCAACGCTATGAGCAGCGTCAACGCCATCGCCAGCCAGGTGTAAATGAGTGTCGCGGAATTGACTTGCCAAAACTCACCGGGCCCGATATGCCACGGGTGGTGCGGTACGTTGAAAAAATTGATGTCATGATGCACTTTGTCAAGGCTGAACTCTTCACCGCAGCCCGAGACAAAAAGGACGACTGAACACAAAAGCAGCACAAGCACCGGAAGACCCCTGCGCACCTTCAAACTGCCATCACCTCCCTTCGCCTAAAATATCCGTCGTTAGAATCTGTTGGCTCCAGGACCTAAATTTAGTGCAACAACCTCTGCGTTCCTTTCTATCCATCACCCCCCATAAGTCAATAACTAACTGTAGTTACTGTCAACCCTCGGCGAAAGCAAGATGCATAATACCCTTGCTACCGCCAAGAGAGGAAGCACAAAGTAACCGGCTAACAAGCCGAGGGGATCGCAATACCCGCGCCAGCAAACATAAACAAAGGTAGCGAATAATACCAGCCAGCGCAATGCCATCCCGAATATGTAAAGTACCTGGCCGAATTCACGGCTCTGTTGAAGCACGAAGGCCACCATCTTCTGAATGCTGTTTACCAGGAGCCAGGCATTCATCATGCCGAGCATCGCCCCGACGGCAAAACCCAGCAACAGCGGCCGCCACGGCGCGCAAATAAGCGTCAGCACTAAAGCTGCAACAAGCACCAGCGCTGATCCGTACAAACTCTGTTTGAACAAGGTGTTTAGTTCGATGTTGCGCACCTTGGACTCTCCGCCTATTTTTTTTCTTTATTATTCAGGACATTTGAAACCATGCGGTATGCCCCCACCATCCCGGCGACTATACCCATGAGAAGACCGCCCAACATCAGCCACGGATCGGTGCCAAGCCTCTTATCAAGAAAACTCCCCAGCAAGGCCCCGATAAAAACACTGACCGCAAATTGAACCGCGATCGTTGAAGCCAAGGCGAACGCCTTTAACGGCCTGGCAAGACCACTGTTTTTGCGGCCATTGTTCCCCCCTCCGGTATGACTTGTTACAAAAATCGCAAACATCTGTAAAAAGATATCCACCTTAACTCGTCTTCCCGGTGGCTGATCTCTGTTGTGAGGAGCAGATATTATAATGACTTCTATAAAAAATACTTCTTTCCTTCCTAAAGGAAAAATATTAAATGAGCATCCGGCTACGCAAGATTATTTCTACAAAATACGGTTTATTCCTTCTGTGCCAGGAAACTTTTTTACATGAAACCATATCTGATCACCAAAAACCCAGGAATCATCCGGCCTGAACCCCAATAATTCATGCTAAAAATCAGCAAGAAAGCACGAACACCGCTCTTTATCCGGTTGAAACAT
>DTYU01000107.1 GCA_012961725.1 Desulfotomaculum sp. | reverse complement strand
GAACGTGATGCAGGTTCCCAAACTTGAAAAAGTAACCGTGAACGTTGGCCTCGGCGAGGCGGTTCAGAACCCGAAGGCCGTTGATGCGGCGGTTGAGGACCTCAAGGTTATCACCGGGCAAAAGCCTGTGGTGACAAGGGCCAAGAAGTCTATCGCGGCGTTTAAACTGCGGGCCGGAATGCAGATCGGCGCGAAAGTCACCCTGCGGGGAGAGCGCATGTACGACTTCGTGGATAAGGTCGTCAACGCAGTATTGCCGCGGGTCAGGGATTTTCGCGGGGTTTCGCCGAAGTCGTTTGACGGGAGGGGTAACTACACCCTCGGAATAAAGGAACAGATCATCTTTCCGGAAATCGATTACGATAAGGTCGATAAAGTCCGGGGGATGAATATAACCATTGTGACCACTGCGAAGACCGACGAAGAGGCCAGGGAGCTGTTACGTTTATTGGGGATGCCTTTCAAGGAGTAAAAGGGAGGTATACAATGGCCAAAAAGTCGCTGATCGCTAAGGCCGAGCGACCGCAGAAGTTCGCAGTCCGGCGTTACCACCGGTGTAAGGTATGTGGACGTCCGCGTGCTTACATGCGCAAGTTTGGCGTTTGCCGGCTGTGCTTCCGCATGCTTTGCCACCGGGGGGAGATACCCGGTATTCGCAAAGCCAGTTGGTAGTGAAGGGGGTAATTCTAACCGTGGTTATGACCGATCCCGTTGCAGATTTCTTGACGCGTATGCGAAACGCAAATATGATTTACCACAGTACGGTTGAGATTCCGGCCTCCAAGTTAAAGAAATCGCTGGCGGCGATCCTGAAAGAAGAAGGCTTTATCAGGGATTACGAGGTCATTGATGATGGAAAGCAGGGGATCATAAGGATCTACTTGAAGTACGGGGCCAACCGGGAGCGAGTAATCACCGGGCTTAAGCGCATTTCCAAGCCGGGGCTGCGGGTTTATGCACGCAAGGACCAGGTACCCAGAGTGCTTGGCGGGCTTGGCCTGGCGATACTTTCCACTTCAAAAGGAATAATGACCGACAAGCAGGCACGCAAGTTAGGGCTTGGCGGTGAAGTCATCTGCTACGTTTGGTAGCGAGGGAGGTTAGCGATGTCGCGTATCGGCCGGAAACCGGTTCCTGTTCCGCAAGGTGTGGAAGTCATTTTAGACGGGGACAGGGTGACGGTAAAAGGTCCGCTTGGGGTTCTCGAGCGGCGGTTTCCCGAGGGGATAACCGTTGAGAGAGAGAATGATTCGCTCATAGTAAAGCGGCGGTCGGATCAGCCTCGTGACAAGGCGATGCACGGATTGTGCCGCACGCTGCTTAATAATATGGTCATTGGTGTTACCCAGGGGTTTACCAAGTCTCTTGAAGTCATAGGTGTTGGTTATCGCGCGGCCAAACAGGGGCGGAAGCTTGCGCTTACCGTTGGTTATTCGCAGCCGGTGGAGATTGAGCCGCCGCCCGGCTTAGAAATAGAGGTTCCAGCAGCTACCAGGATTACGGTTAGAGGTATTGATAAAGAGAGAGTGGGTCAGCTTGCTGCATACATAAGGAGCATGCGTGAGCCGGAGCCTTATAAGGGGAAAGGCATAAGGTACGAGCATGAGACTATTCGCCGCAAGGCGGGGAAGGCCGGCGGTAAAGGGAAGAAGTAGCCCGATCGAGGGGGAATTTGGTTTGCTTAAAAAGGTTGACCGAAAAAAGCTCCGCGAGCGGCGCAGGTGGAGGGTGCGAAAAAAGGTATACGGCACCGCCCAGCGCCCGCGTATGAACGTTTTTCGGAGCCTCAAGCATATTTACGCGCAGATCATCGATGATGACCAGGGGAAAACCTTAGTTGCGGTCTCCTCTCTCTCGCCGGAGCTGCGGGGGAAGGTAAGCGGTGGAAAGATCGAGGGTGCGATTGCCGTGGGTAAGCTTGTGGCCGAAAAGGCGAAGGAAAAGGGTATCACTGCGGTGGTTTTCGATCGTGCCGGCTACCTGTACCACGGACGGGTCAAGGCCCTTGCTGAAGCGGCCCGGGGAAACGGATTGGAATTTTAGTCCAAGGAGGGAATAGGGTGGAGCGTATTGACGCCTCCAAGCTTGAGCTTTCTGAAAAGGTTGTCTCCATCAGGCGCTGCGCAAAGGTGGTTAAGGGCGGCAGGCGGTTCAGTTTTTCCGTGCTCGTTGTTGTGGGCGACGGTCAGGGATACGTCGGTGCGGGGCTTGGCAAGGCCGGCGAGGTTCCGGAAGCGATCAGAAAAGGAATCGAGGATGCTAAGAAGAATATAGTCAAGGTGCCGATGATCGGGACAACCATCCCTTGCGAGGCGGTAGGGCGTTTCGGTGCGGGTAAGGTGCTTTTGAAGCCGGCAGCGCCCGGTACCGGGATTATCGCCGGGGGCGCGGTCAGGGCCGTGTTGGAGTTGGCCGGGGTAAAGGACATCCTGACTAAATCGCTGGGATCCAACAACCCGCATAACATGACGCGGGCCACGTTTGACGCCTTAAGAAGTTTGAAACACCCGGAGGAGGTATCCCGCCTGCGTGGGACCGCTGTGAGGGACTATTCGGTTGGGAGGGAAGTATAGTGGCCCAACTGAAGGTCACCCTCATACGGAGCACCATCGGTTCTACCGAAAGGCAGCGTGCAACGGTCGCCGCTTTAGGCTTCCGGCGGGTGAACCAGACGCTGGTCAAGGAGGATTCACCGGTCATAAGGGGTATGTTGGGAAAAGTTAAGCATTTAGTGAGGGTTGAGCATATTTGAGAAGAGGAGTGGGTTTTAGGGTATGCGGCTTTCGGATTTAAGGCCCGCGCGCGGGGCAAGATCCAAGCCTGTCCGGAAAGGACAGGGTATCGGTTCGGGTCTTGGGAAGACGGCCGGCAGGGGGCACAAGGGGCAGAAGGCGCGCTCCGGCGGGGGAGTACGCCCCGGCTTTGAGGGCGGCCAGATGCCGCTTGTCCGCCGGATGCCGAAACGCGGTTTTACGAATGTTTTCAAAAAGGAATACGTTATCGTTAACCTCGACAAGCTCAACCGGTTTGAAGACGGCGCAGTCGTTACACCGGAGGTTCTGCGGGAGACAGGCGTGATCAAGAAGACCGGGGCGGTAAAGATATTAGGTACGGGGGAACTGAAGAAGGCCCTGACCGTCAGGGCGCAGGCTTTCAGCAAGGCTGCCGCCGCGAAGATAGATGCGGCCGGCGGTAAGACCGAGGTGATTTAGCGTGCTTTCTGGTCTTAAAAGCGCGGTATTCACGCCGGAGTTGCGGACGCGCCTGTTTTTTACGGTGGGTTTGATAATCGTCTTCCGCCTAGGGGCGCATATCCCTGTGCCCGGGGTCAATCCGGAAGTGGTTGCTGACCTTATCAAAACCGGTGCACTTTTCGGATTTATTGACGTAATATCAGGCGGGGCGTTCAAGAACTTTTCGGTCTTCGCGATGAGCATCATACCATATATTAACGCATCGATTATCATGCAGCTTTTGACTGTAGTCATACCCCACCTCGAAAGATTATCCAAGGAGGGGGAAGAAGGCCGGAAGAAGATAGTCCAGTACACCCGCTACGGGACGGTAATCCTGGCATTCATGCAGGCGATAGGGATGACGGCATTCCTGCGCGGGGCATTGGTCAACCCGAATCTCTTCAATTACCTGGTCGTGGCCGTAAGCCTGACGGCGGGTACTGTCTTACTGATGTGGATGGGCGAGCGGATTACCGAGAAGGGCATCGGCAACGGAATATCGCTGCTGATCTTTGCGGGTATCGTTTCCCGCGTTCCTGCCGGCGGCGCCAGGCTATTGGAGTACCTGCATGCAGGAACGATCAACATTTTGAGCGTTGTCGCGCTGGTTGTGATCGCATTGGTCGTTATTGCCGCAATTGTGGCAGTGAACGAGGGACAGCGGCGAATTCCGGTTCAGTATACCAAGCGGGTGGTTGGCCGCAAGGTTTACGGCGGACAGAGCACCCACCTGCCTTTAAGGGTGAATACCGCCGGTGTGATCCCGGTGATCTTCGCGTCCTCCCTGTTGATCTTTCCGGAACAGGTGGCAGGGTGGCTCAAGGGGAATATTGTCGCCGAGTGGTACATGCAGGTGCTGCACTGGGGGTCCCCCCTGCATACGATGATCTACGCCCTGTTGGTAATCGGTTTCACCTACTTTTATACCGCGGTGATTATGAACCCGGTGGATGTAGCGGACAACATCAAGAAGTACGGCGGGTTTATCCCTGGAATAAGACCCGGGCGGCCTACGGCCGAATATATCAGCAAGGTGATGAGCCGGATTACCCTGGCGGGGGGAAGTTTCCTGGCGCTCATTGCCATTCTGCCCGGTTTTGTATTGTTGGCGACCCGGATTCCCAATATCTATTTCGGCGGCACTGCCCTGCTGATTGTAGTCGGCGTGGCCCTTGAGACAATGAAGCAGTTGGAGGCGCACCTTTTGATGCGCAGTTATCAGGGGTTCATTAAGTAGGCTGCATGATGATTATCAAGAAGTCGGAGCGCGAGCTCTCTTATATGCGTGATGCAGGGAGGATTGTAGCCCTGACTTTGCAGGAGCTTGAAAAGGCGATCAAACCCGGCGTGACCACGGGGGAACTCGACGCCTTGGCCGAAGGTTTTATCCGGCGGCAGGGGGCGGAGCCGGCGTTTAAAGGATTGTACGGGTTTCCGGCGAGCATCTGTACATCGGTCAATGAGCAGGTGGTACATGGGATTCCTGGGCCGAGAAGACTCCAAGAAGGAGACATAATCAGTATAGACGTAGGTACTCTGATCAACGGCTATTATGGTGACGGTGCTGCCACCTTTGCGGTAGGGAAAATCGATAAAGATGCTAAGAGACTGTTACAAGTGACCAGGGAGGCGCTGTTGGACTACCTGTTGCGGGGCCTCAAGCGGTCCGGGGGGAGCGGGGCTCGGGGGGTGAAACGGGTGTTGGAGCGGTTGTTCTTCCAACCCCTGGAGGAG
>DTYU01000106.1 GCA_012961725.1 Desulfotomaculum sp. | reverse complement strand
CGGTACGTTTCTTGTCAGTGCACCGGCAGCCTGCTATAATGTTGTCAATTTCGCAGCAAGATGGAGGATTGGATCAGCGGTGAAAAACGCTGCCGAGCAGATGGCGATTATCCGCCGGGGCGCGGCTGAAATCATCTTAGAAGAAGAACTGCAAAGGAAGCTTGCAAAGGCAAAGGAGACCGGAGAGCCGCTGAAGGTGAAGTTGGGTCTTGACCCGACGGCCCCCGACATCCATCTCGGCCATACAGTGGTACTCCAGAAGATGCGGCAGTTTCAGGACCTCGGACACCGGGTTGTTATCATCATCGGCGACTTCACTGCCCGGATCGGCGACCCTTCCGGTAAAACCGAGACCCGGAAGCAGCTTACCGAGGACGAGGTAATGGCGAACGCCGAGACTTACAAGGAACAGATTTTCAAGGTCTTGGACCCTGACAGGACCGAAATGGTCTTTAACAGTTCCTGGCTAGCGCCGTTGACTTTCGCAGAAATAATCCGGCTCGCCGCGAATTACACCGTTGCCAGAATGCTGGAGCGGGAAGACTTCAGCAAGCGCTACAAGGCCGGTTCACCCATTTCCATTCACGAGTTCTTCTACCCCTTGATGCAGGGTTACGACTCGGTTGCGCTCGGCGCAGACGTGGAGCTTGGCGGGACCGACCAGCGGTTCAACCTTTTAATGGGGCGCACCCTTCAGTCGGCTTACGGGCAGGAGCCGCAGGCGGCTATCACCATGCCCATTCTCGAGGGGCTCGACGGTGTACAAAAAATGTCCAAGAGCCTCGGGAATTACGTCGGGATAACCGAAGAACCCGGAGTGATGTACGGCAAGCTGATGTCTCTGCCCGATGGATTGATCGTACGTTACTTAGAACTGGTAACCCCGGTTCCTGCGGATGAAGTGGCAGCCATAGAGTCGGGACTTCGGGACGGCAGCATCAACCCGCGGGACGCGAAGATGCGGCTGGCACGGGAGGTCGTGAGCCAGTTTCATTCGCCGGAAGCGGCGGCAAAGGCCGAGGCGGAGTTTATCCGCGTTTTCCGGGAGCATAGAGTGCCCGCGGATATTCCGGAATATGCAGTGCCGGAGGAGATGGTTGAGGAGGGTCTTGTTTACCTGCCCAGGCTGCTGGTGGCCGCCGGTTTGGTTCCAAGCACGAGCGAGGCGCGCCGTTTGATTGCGCAGGGCGGGGTGCATCTAAACGAGGAGAAGGTTTTTGACGCTAACGCCAGGATTTCTCCCGTGCCCGGCACTGTCATCCGCATCGGCAGGAGGAGATTTGTGCGTCTGAGAGCCCGGTAAAACCTGCCGGTCTTCATGCTCCCTTGCGCTGCATAATACTTTTTCCGCAGTTGCTCAAACAAATATACACGTTGTTCACAGCCGGCCACATATATTTATGTAGACGGGTTGATACGGGAGGGATCGCTTGTTCCGTAGACGGCATATGCGCCCCGTCGTTTGGCTATTGTTTCTAATCGCCTTATGTGCTCTGGGCTTCTTTTTCGTGGAGTATACCCTTTTCAATACCATCATGGCTTTTGCGGAGGCGAAGGCGGTCCAGATGGCTATTACAACTGTAAACGAGGCGGTTCGCGAAGAGATCTCGAGACAGAGACTGACGTACGAAGACTTGGTTCAAGTTCACAAGGATAACGAGGGCCGCGTGGTGTTAATTCAGGCCGATACCGTAAAGATTACTCAATTGGCCGCAGATGTGGCCGTTACAACCGAAGAAGCGCTTGCACGTTTACGGGATGAAGACTTCGGTATTCCGCTGGGACAGATTACCGGCAGTCAGCTTCTGGCGAACTACGGTCCCGACATCAAAGTGGGAATTGTTCCGGTGGGATCGGTCAAGGTGTGCATGCTCGATAAATTCGAGTCAGCCGGGATTAACCAGACGAGGCACCGTTTTTTTCTACATCTTGATGCGAAGGTGCGGATCGTTGTCCCGATGCAGCGAAAGGAGACACGCGTGGCAACCGATATACCTATTGTTGAAAACGTCATTGTGGGGACGGTGCCGGATACTTATGTTAATGTACCGGGAATCATGGAGTTGTTCCGTTCCAAGTAGAAAACGTCTGCTGTTGTGAAAGGGCAAAGCTGAACGAGCTGTTTTATTGGGCAAGCAGGAAAAATATCAAAAAGAAGTTATGGGCAGCCCGATTTAGACGTTGACACGGTTTGTGGGCTATGCTATATTTTATACTGCGCTTACAATGCGCTTACAAGCGCTAAGAACTTCAATG
>DTYU01000105.1 GCA_012961725.1 Desulfotomaculum sp. | reverse complement strand
GTCATCGGATGAATGGCGTGACATAAGTTGATGCAAGGGGCGTCGAGAATGCGCCGTGTTTATTTTCAGTTGGTGGGCGGCATCCGGTTGTCGGTAATACAACGGGAAGTTTTTTATACCTTGACAACGGTCAACGGGCGGACATGCTTTCGCCTGGATGGTCTCGACGAACTGCTTCTCAGGCATCGTAGGGAAGTCTTCCGCGCGGGATGGCGCGCGGGTTATAACCAGGGTTACCGTGAAGGTTTCGACGCCGGTTACGAAGCGGGGTTCAGTGAAGGGAAAAGACTCGGTTATAACGAGGGCCGTGCCGATGCTCTCTGCGTTGGCGAAGAGTTCGTACTGAACCTGCAAAGGTTCGAAGAGCTGCTTGCCTGCGGCGAGGTCAAGGTTTACGGTCCGGCCGCTGACGAAACCTTAGATGTATTGCATAAGTTGGGGGAAATATGTTCAGCCCCTAAGCCGTAGCGGCTTTAATTCGATAAGACCGGCCATTGACGCCAGACGTTTTCCCTTTCCCATGTTCCCCGTTTCCCAACGCCGGACGTAGAATCGACCCCAGAGGTCTATCCTTTAAGCCTACTGCTGCCGGTAGTAAGATTCCCCAAAAGTTCCTGCTGTGCATATAACGGTAGAGCCGTAAAAATTGAGTGCAAGAAGATGCTTCCTCTCCTCATCCCGGACTCCCGCCAAAAACTCCTGCTCCTCCCGCAGTACGTCGAACCCAGAACGCCGCACGGACCCCGGAGGTCCATCTTCTACAGCCCCCCGGCTCTCTTTCCCCCCGGGCAAGAAGCATAATGATGAGTGTTTTCTAAACAGAGATTTAAGCCAAAAACGTTATTGCCCGCCGCCCTAACGCTCTCTCCCGTTAATGAATTTACCGCCGAAGGCTTTCTTTCCCTTTGAATGCTTCGGCGGCAACCACCTTCTGCTGCCTGGACCCGTTACACCGCAGTATCTTGAACTGTTTTTGGGGTCCGTAACGCCTCAGGAGATCCTCGAGGACTACCCTGATCTTGAACCGGACGACATAAAGGCCTGTCTTGCGTTTGCCCGTGCACTGGTCGCCAATGAAACCATTGAGCCGGTAAACATTGAGGCAGCCTGGTGAGGTTCTTGTTGGATGTCTGCGCCGGCGGAAGGTTACGCGCTTGGTTAGAAGACTGCGGGCATGATGTAGTCGAAGTACGACGCAGGGGTCCTTTCTTAATTATACTGCCGTACCTTGGGCCGCTGTGCCCTGACACTGCCAACTGCCGCCAACTGTCAAAAGAACCGTCCCTTTGACATCTTCTCACCGTCTCCACGTTTTCCATTGCCGCCAGCCTAAATACTATATAAAATAAAATATAAGCATGAGGGAAGGAAAGCTTGGAGGCAAAGAGTACTGAACAAATGCAGCGCGACCGGCACGACGAACTGTTCAAACAACTGCTGAAGAAGGCCTGATCCTGATCCACGTGGAGAACCAGGCCCAGCGGCTACCGGACTACAGCCGGAAAATGTTCAAATACTTCGCCCGGCTCTACGAGAAGTACCAGCAAAAGATCCTGCCTATTGTCATGCACGCCCACGACGCTGCAGTAGACGAAGAAGATCGCTTCCAGATAGGCTTTTCCTTCATGAACGTGCTGGAATTCCGGTTTCTTAAAGTGCAACTGAGAAAAGAACCTTGGCGGAAGTTTATCGGGAGCAACAACCCGGTAGCAGCGGCTCTGATCAGCAAGATGAATTACAGCGCCACGGAAAGAGTCAGTGTCAAAATTGAATTTACCCGTATGCTGGCCAACATGCGGTTGGACCTGGCCCGAAACACCTTACTGACCGCTTTTTTTGAAACCTGTCTCAAGCTAAACGAGGTGGAAGAGGAAGAATACCGGCAACGCCTGCCCCGCGAACTCAAACCCGAGGAGGTGAAATATTATATGGAAATCACCACGTCTTATCACCAGAAAGGAAGAGAAGAAGGCATCAAAGAAGGTATCAAAGAAGGCAAGAAGGAAGTTGCTTTGACGGCTCTAAAGGAAGGTGCTACATTAGGGTTTGTCATGAAAATCACCGGTCTAAGCAGAGAAGAACTGTTGAAAATCCAAAAGGAATTGGAGCTGTAAGCGTGGAGAAGCCCGCTAACCAAGGCTCCCCTAAAGACAAACCCTTCAGGGGATTCTTTCAATATAGCACGCCGTGGTAGTCCAAGAACCATTCGTAAGTAGACCGGATACCATCCCCCAGCGGAATATGCGGCCGCCATTATCAAACTGGCTTCAGCCGATCATACCAGCGTTCATAGTACTCCTTATACTCGCCGCTTTTTACCCGTTGCCACCAGCAGTGGTGCCTAACATACCAGTCAACCGTCTGGCCCAGCGCCTCCTCAAATGAGAGGCTTTTCTCCCAGCCGAGGTCGCGCCTTATTTTTGATACGTCCATGGCATAGCGCCGATCGTGACCGGGACGGTCAGGCACAAATTCGATTAGGCTCTCGGGTTTACCCAGGAGGTCCAGGATGGCGCGCACCAGTTCCAGGTTGGCGATTTCCCGGCCGCCGCCGATATTGTAAATCTCGCCCGCCCTGCCTTTCGCAATCACGAGTTCCAGCGCCCGGCAATGGTCCTCTACGTAAATCCAATCGCGTATATTCATCCCGTCGCCGTATACGGGGATCGGTTTGTGTTCGAGTGCGTTGGTGACGGTCAGCGGGATGAGCTTCTCCGGAAACTGGTAGGGGCCGAAGTTATTGCTACAGCGCGTGATCACCACCGGGAGCCCGTAGGTGACGCGGTAGGCCCGGCATAAAAGATCCGCGGCAGCCTTACTTGCGGCATACGGGCTGTTCGGAGCTAAGGGAGAGCTTTCGGTGAACGGTGGGTCGGCCGGTCCAAGGGAACCGTAAACCTCGTCGGTGGATACCTGAATGAACTTGGCGATCCTGTGGTGTCGGGCGGCATCAAGCAGCAGCCGGGTGCCGTTTACATTAGTCTCAACAAAGGGAGCAGCGTCAGCGATGCTCCGGTCGACATGGGACTCGGCAGCAAAGTTGACTATCACGTCCACACCCTCAGTCAGCAACCTCTCAACCAGCACGCGATCAGCAATGTCACCCTTCACAAACCGGTACCGGGGATGGTCTGCTACGTCTTGTAGGTTTTCCAGGTTTCCGGCATAGGTTAGCTTATCGAGGTTGATAACCTGCCAGTCCGGGTGCGTCTGCAGGACGTGGCGGATGAAGTTTGAACCGATGAATCCCGCGCCGCCAGTCACCAAAAGCTGCACGTTCATCACTCCTATTCACACCGGTTTTTCGTCAGGTAGCGCGCCAGGGCGTCCTCCCAGAAGGGGAGAAGACGGCCGATCGTCTCCAGTAAGGGAAAGGGATCAAGGGCCGAGTTGGCTGGACGCCTTGCGGGGCGCGGAAACTGCGCCGTGCTGCACGGAATGATCTCTACGGGGCTGCGGACACTGGCCGCGATGGCCCGGGCAAAGCCGTACCAACTGGTAAGACCTTGGTTGGTGATGTGGTAAGTGCCATAGCATCTGGTAGTCACCAGATCGGCCAGCGCGCCGGCCAAGTCTACCGTATAGGTAGGCGCGCCGCGCTGGTCATCCACAACTTCCAGTTTGCTACGCTCCCTGAACAGCCGTAACATGGTTTCTACGAAGCTCCTGCCGCCCAGGCCAAAAAGCCAACTGGTGCGCACGATATAGTGCCGGGGCAGGATTTCGGCCACCGCCCGCTCTCCCCAAAGCTTGCTCCGGCCGTATGTGTTTATCGGGTTGGTGCCATCGTAAATACCGTAAGGCCCCTCCTTGGAGCCGTCGAAGACGTAGTCGGTGCTGATGTGCACTAAGTCGGCGTTGTGCTCCCGGCACGCCAGGGCTAAGTTCTTGGCGCCCAAGCCGTTGACCAGAAAGGCTTGATAAGCCTCTTCTTCGGCGCCGTCCACCTTGGTGTAGGCGGCGCAGTTTATCACAAGTTCGGGCCTGGCGGCGGTCAGTTTTCCCCGCACCGTTTCGATCGCCGTGATATCCATGTCGTTGCGCGTACAGGCCGTCACCTGACAGCCGCGGCGGCTGAATTCGGCCACCACGGCGCGGCCGAGCATGCCCGCGGCCCCTGCGACCAGCACCTTCATCGGTGCTTAACCTCCCAGGAATAGGGGATGGAGGGGTCGTTGTAAGGCACGCGGTGCTCAT
>DTYU01000104.1 GCA_012961725.1 Desulfotomaculum sp. | reverse complement strand
TTAGTTCCTGGTGGCTCAATCCGTAGCGCCGGGCAATCTTGTAAAGCGAATCCCCCGGCTGAACCGTGTACAGATTGCCCCCGTCAGGAATATTGAGCACCTGCCCCGGGTAAATAACCGTGGTTTCGAGACCGTTCGCTGCCTGAATCGCCTCGGCCGTGGTGCCGAATTTCTCCCCTATCATATAAAGGGAATCACCCGGTAGGACGGTGTAGGAAGCAGCCCACGCTGGAGAAACTGAAAGAAAAACTGCTACTAAAAGTAACAACAACCGGTATTGCATTCTTCCCCTCCTTGGGCCTCTGGGGTGAGCTGGCGGATTCGGGTCGAGGGGCACTCTTCCCAGCACTCATTGGTTGGTTGGGTAATCTTCCTTATAAAACCACCCCCTTCGCAAAAACCGGTTCAGCCGCGCAGAGAGGCTGAATAAAACCGAGTGCCGGGATTTACCCCTGATTTTTCCCCCATACCCCGCGCTTGCAGGGATTCGGCTTTTTACGCTATTTTAATTATGGGAAGAGCATGAAACAAGACTAAAATTTTTACCAACTGGTTAAAGATGTGCTTTGATTTTCACCCCTGCATAATAAAAATTCAGGATATCGGAATAGTCTAATCCTTTCTCAGCCATGGTACGGGCGCCCCACTGGGACATCCCCAGCCCGTGTCCCCAGCCGCTCCCGGTAAAAGTCACCGCCGTAAGCGCGCCGGTCTCCTCATCGTACTCTTTCTTCATATAAACAGGCGGCGCCTTCAGCCGGAAGGCCACCCGTACCAAATCGGCATTACCCAACAGGTACTCCTGCCGCTGACCGCTTTCGTCCAGCCCCCTCACCCTGACCTTTTTGGTTTTGGAGCCGACACGTGTCTTTTCAATCTCATAGATCTCCGTAACCACCGATAAGGGATACTCCTTCAGTGACAAGTGTGCGGCCAGTTCGTAAACCGAATACCTGATACTCCAGTCATAATGGGGATTCTCCGGGTGGCGGTCATAGGGATCCGGCTTTCCGCGGATCGAACTGACGTACGCGCGCCAAACATCCTCGCTGTCCTCTGTATAGCCGCCGTCCGAGCTGTGGAAATAAGCCGGAACAATCCGGTCATTCTTCACTAAAACCAGCCCCCGCGTTTGGTCAACCGCGTCCGTAGTGGCGGTACACTCCGCATCCAGCCCCCGGTAGACCTGGCTCGCCTGGGTGGCCAGAACGTCGTAAAACACGCCGCCGCCGTATTTTATGGCATAAAGCGCATAGGAACGCGCGGCCACCGCCTGGGCCTTTAGCGCCTCGGCAGGCCATAGCGGCGGCATTTCACAGGGAACCACCCCGTACAGATACTCTTCCAATGGCAACTCGTTGACCAGCAACAGCCTGCCTTCGTTGAGCCTTATGGTCAAGTTTCCCCGGTAGTGCCGGGAAATACCGTTTACCGTCAGGCGGAACGAATTGCCTGTAGCGGCCTCCCCCTCCGTTAAAACCACCGGACCCGTGTAGCTGCCTGAAAAGACCCTGTTTCTATCCAACTGGATCACATAGACGTGCTGGCCTACAGCAGCTCCCGGAGTCTTCCTGGCAGTAACCGTAAACACATCACCGGCACCAGGCCTGGATAAGATCCTCCCGCTCGACCCGTCGATTACCGCATAATCACCGTAAACGCTAAAGGCAGCGGCAAGTGCGTTTAAACATAGCGCCGCCCTGATTGGAGCGCTAAAGGTGCGGGCGCTGAACGGCGCCAGTTCCGGTTCCCCCGCCGGACCGGCATCAGGGCCTCGCGATAAGGAGCCATCCGGTTCAGGTGCAGCCGCCTTCACCAGCCAGCCCGCGATCCAGACCGTCCTGCCGCCAGAGAGCCGCACCTTGTACCAGTCGCCGGACTTCCCCACAACCGCAAGCCGTGTGCCCCGCAAAACCTGCCCCATCAGCGCGTAGCCGGTCCCAGGACCCCCGCGCAGATTCACCACCGGCTTGCTCACCACCACGGCATCAGGGGTTCCCCCTGTCTTTGTCGAAGCCCCTGCTGCTTTTGGCAACAGCAAGATGATTGCACCCGCCAATCCTAAAAGAAGGCATACCAATATAACAAACCTGATCTTCCCCCTGATTAGCATCCTTAAACGTCCCCCTTAGAGACGGAGTATGGCTCTCTCAAGTTGCAAAATTCGACAGCAGTGAGCAAATTCCTGCTTATGCTTAACAAAGATTACGTGATCTGGTAACCCTGGCAGGGAGTGTACCTACTACCGCCGGAAGAAGAGGTTCAGCAGCAAGGTAAGAAGAAGGCTGAGGAGTATGCACGTAATTAGCGGAAAGTAAAAGGTAAAATTACCGCGGTGGTAATAAATATCGCCGGGAAGACGGCCGATCCCGGGAATCTTGCCGACAAGGAGCATCGCTCCGCCTATCACCAAGAAGACAATCCCCATTAGGATCAAAATCTTGCCTAACCACTGCCAAAGATCCATTGGTACACCCCCGGATGTCATACTACTCCTTCTGTCCCTTCTGGATAAACCTATCCTTCTCACTGTACAGGCAGCCGCAATATTTTTGCCGGTACATATTCAGTTCCTTCGAACGCTGAACGGCTTCCTTGAAGCCGGGCCGGAAGTCGCGGTAGGCAAAAGTCAGCCCGTACGCCGATGCGATTGATTCACCTGCCTCACGGATCAAATCGTGCTTTTGAAACGGGCTTACCAAGAGAGTGGTGCTAAAGGCCTCAAAGCCGCCGTGCCTCGCCACTCGCGCCGCCTGCTGCAGGCGAAGGATGTAACAAAAACGACACCGCTCGGCCTCCCGGTACACCACCATGCGAAAATACTCCTCTACGGGGTACTCCTTTGCGAAAATCACCGGCCATCCTTCGCCCTTTGCATATGCCGCAAGGGTTTCCTTCCGGCGTACGTACTCGGCGTAAGGGTGGATATTCGGATTGAAGAAGTACCCCTGAACCTCATGCCCTTCGGTACGCAAGACCTCTAACGGGTACAGCGCACAAGGGCCGCAACAAACATGAAGGAGCAGCCTCAAAACCCTTCCTCCAAATTACGGGGACACCATACTAAATTATTGTTCCAGCCTGATTTTTTATGAGAGTTTGCGGGAATTCCTTCCTCTTCTTACCTCCAACTTCCTGTCTCTGCCTTCTAACATCGCCCAGCGCTCGGCAAGACCGAGTGCTGGAAGCGTTGGGCAGGGACCGCCTATATCACTGAACGCTCACCACAAAGTTCCCTGTGCACCCT
>DTYU01000103.1 GCA_012961725.1 Desulfotomaculum sp. | reverse complement strand
AGTTAAGCCCTCCAGCGCCGATGGTACTGCTCTGGCGACGGAGCGGGAGAGTAGGTCGCCGCCGGAGAATGTACATGAAGAGAACCAGTCCAAACGGACCGGTTCTCTTTAATTATGGGGACACCACACTAAATTATTTGTCCTTACGGGGATGAGTGACCGTTTAGCGACTATGATTTCCTTGTCCGTCACAAAGAGCGTTGCGCTGCGCTTCACGGTTATACAAGATCGATCCCAAAGGACGCAGCAGAAAAGGAACTGGACCATTAATTAAGTATGGTGTCCCCGTAATTAAGTATCCCCGCGATTCCGGAGCTTGGCTTGTTAACGCCTATTGTCTTTGTTATCATAGGGTGAGAATAACGGCTTCCAAGGAGTTGTTGGCTTGGTTTGAACTTATTGAGGGGATTTGAGGTGCAAATCTAACGGCGGGGGTGTCGCGCGTGGGTATCATTAAAGAGGCGGAACTTCCGGGGCTCGGGAAGAAATATCTTGCCCAGTTGGAGAGCGGAGACCGGCTCGCGGTTGTTATTTACGATGAAGGCGGCCGCGAACTGTTCTATTTTACGCCGGGAGAAGAAGAACCCGCCTGCTCGGTTACGCTCACGGACCAGGAAGCCCGGCAGATAGGGTCGATCATCGGCGGAGCCTTTTATCAGCCGAAGGTGCTGGAGAAACTTGAAGCGGCGGTTGCCGAACTCCACATCGAATGGCTTAAAATTTCGCCGAATGCGGCGATAGTCGGCAAGTCAATTGGGGAGCTTGCTCTGCGCAAGAAGCACGGGGTTACAGTATTGGCCGTTATAGAGGAGACAGAAAAAGGAAAGAAGCGAACGGCGGCGATTAGTCCAGGTCCGGGGTACATTTTCACCCCTGGACAGACGGTTATCGTTGCCGGCCGGAGGGCTGCTCTCGAAGAATTTGAAAGGATGATGGCAGGCAAAGGGGGTTAAATGTGTCAAATGGCGTGTTCCTCAATCTTGTTCTGCTTTTCATCGGTGCGACCGCTGCGATTCTCGTAGCCCGGAGATTTCGTTTCAGTTCCATTCCCCTCTTGATTCTGTTTGGTATCCTCTTAGGGCCTCATGCACCGCACGGTGCGTGGTTCGATTTCCGCCTGGTAGAAGATTCAGAGACCGTAGAGGTACTGAGCCGGTTTGGGATACTTTTGTTGCTTTTCTACCTCGGCCTGGAGTTCTCCGCCTCTCGAGTCATCGAGCGCAAAAAGACCATTCTAAAAGGCGGGAGCATTTACGTAGCGCTTAACTTCGTACGGGGCCTTGCTCTTGGCTGGGTGTTCTTTCATTCCTGGCCTGAAACGCTTGTGGTCGCGGGTATTACGACCGTTTCAAGCAGCGCTATTGTGACCAAGCTGTTGGTCGATTTGAAACGTACTGCCAACCCGGAGACCGAGTTGATCCTTGGCATCATGGTTTTTGAAGATGCGTTTATGGCAGCATATCTTTCGATCCTTTCAGGCTACCTCCTTGCACAGGGAACATCAGTATGGATTGGTTTAATCGCCGGACTTATAACCATAACTTTCATATTAACGATTCTTTTGCTGGGACGGTTTATGACGCCGGTACTCGACTCCTGGTTGGTTTTTCGAAGCGGAGAACCGCTGATTATGGTGGTTTTTGCGCTTCTGTTGGCTATGGCCTGTTTTGCGGAAAGACTGGGGGTTACCGAAGCCGTAGGCGCTCTGCTTCTGGGACTCGTTCTCGCCGAGACCTCGCACGCGAGGCGGATTATTCAAATGGTGACACCGCTCCGCGACCTTTTTGGTGCAATTTTTTTCTTTTCGTTCGGGATGGGCATCGATTATCACCAGTTCGGGCCGGTGGTTTCACTCGCGTTGATAGCCGCGGCAGCCACGGTCGGGGGCAATCTTCTCGCCGGATTGATCAGCGCTTTAATCTGCGGCTACCGGGGTAAGGCGGCAACGAATGTGGCCTGCAGCCTCATCGCCCGGGGTGAGTTCGCCGTGATTACCGCCGGCCTGGCGGGTGCCGCAGGTACCGCGAAGCATCTGCCGCCGCTGGCTGCGCTATACGTGCTGCTCCTTGCGGTTGTCAGTCCAGTGATGGCGAAGAGGTCCCGCTGGATCTACCTCGCGCTGGAGAAGGTCCGGCAACTGTTTTCACGAAGTAGACCAGACAGTTTCACTGCTTGCTACGTGTGGTGGGGACGCCATACGGGATTGTTGTATTTACGAGAGAAAAAACTGAATAAATAATTTAGTATGGT
>DTYU01000102.1 GCA_012961725.1 Desulfotomaculum sp. | reverse complement strand
GACGAGCAGAACAGCCCCGTGTACCCGGGGCGGCAAATCGTTCCATACCCATAAATCGATTTGATGAGCTGTAATATTTGGTGTTTCGGCTTAATCTGATGACACGGAGACCAAAATGGTGTATCATGGAAGCAGCTCGTTCTTGAGAGCCACTTTCGGAAGGCAGAGAAAGCAGAGGGGGGTTACTGTGACATTGAAGGGAACAAGAACGGAAAAGAATCTTCTCACCGCTTTTGCAGGCGAGTCACAGGCGCGCAACCGCTATGACTACTTCGCCAGCCAGGCGAAAAAGGAGGGCTTTGTGCAGATAGCGGCAATATTTGAAGAGACGGCCAGCCAAGAGAAAGAACATGCCAAGCGACTCTTCAAGCTGCTTGAAGGCGGTGAAGCGGAGATTCAGGCATCATTCCCGGCCGGGGTGATAGGGACCACTGCCGAGAACCTTGAGGCCGCTGCCAAGGGAGAGCACCACGAGTGGGCGGAGATGTACCCGTCATTTGCGCAGGTAGCGCGGGAGGAGGGTTTCGCGGATATTGCCAAGATATTCGACTCGATCGCCGTAGCTGAAAAGCAGCACGAAAAACGTTTCCGCGACCTCCTTGCCAACGTAAAAGCGGGAACGGTCTTCAAGAAGGATAAACCTGTAGTCTGGCGCTGCCGCAACTGCGGCTATCTGCATGAAGGAACCGAAGCGCCCCAGAAGTGTCCGGCCTGTGCTCATCCGCGAGCGCACTTTGAGCTTCTTGGGGAGAACTACTGATGACCGGCGGCGAAAATGACGATAAGGGTTTCTATTGCCGAGGCCAAGAGCGTCTTTTCCGGCTGCCAGGCATTCGCTCGTATACGACCGGCTCCAGAAGTGATACACTCTGGCCGCGGGAAACCGTCGAAATGAGAAGTAAAATTGCTGGTTCCTTCCCCGTTCCATGGTATACTGTTTTAGAGTATGTGGTTTAGCTAAGAGGCTGGCGGTAGAGAGAGGCTTCTGGAGGTGAGACTGAGATGGATTATCGAATAGACGAGTTGGAAAACTATACGGAAGAGGATGCCATCCAGACCATTCTTGACGAGCATCCCGAGTTGCGCCTCCTATGGGAGAATTTGTCTGAGCTGTTTTTTGAGCCGGTAATAAACGGTGTAAATCCCGTAGCACACGTCTATTTCGAAGCCATAGCCGAGACCCAGATCGCTACAGGCGACCCGCCTGAGGCGAGGGACGCAATGGAGCGGCTTCTGCAACAGGGTTATACCAGACATGCGGCACGGGGCGCAGTGGCCGCGCTTTTAATCCCCCACCTATATGACTCCCTGCAAAACAGGAAGCCTTTTGATATCGAAGGGTACACCCGGCGGCTGAGGGTTTTAGGAACGCTTCTGCGCTTACCGGAGCGAAACGACCTCTGTTTCTGCGGTAGCGGTTGGAAATATAAGCGCTGTTGCGGCCCTTTAGGCAGCATAATGACGCCAAGCCGGTTCGCCGGCCGCTTGATTCTGGGCTACGGTGCTTACGCTGGCCCGGAGGTTTTGGTAGATTTGCCCCATGATGACCCCCTGTTGCAACTGGAAAACAAGGTGTACGTAGCGGACATTCTCGGCAGAAACGGCCTGGCGGAGGCAGCCTGGGCGGTGCTGGAGGAGAATTTATCGCTGGTGCGGGAATGGGGGGACGAGAAGTTCTTAAAGAGGGCGCTTCAGGATCTCTTGGAACTGAACCATGAGTTAGAGATGGAACTGGGCGGCAGGGCGGTGCCGGTTGTTGAAGAGTTGATTGAAATGGCGACCGGCGAAGAGGAGCTAAGAGACCTTCTTTGCGATAGGGCGGATTTTATGGCTGCCGGGGGAGCAGTTGACGAGGCGCATGAGGCTTACCGTCAGATACTGGCAAATATACCACACTGGCACTTTGGCCGTTACCGGTACGCCTTGTTCCTGCTCTCTTATGAAATGGAGGAGGAAGGGGAGCGGGTGCTCCGCGAGTTGGTCGCGGCTAAAGAGACGATTGACGCGGAAACATACCGGGAGGCGCGCGGCATGCTGGAGGATATGATGGAGGGCAGGCGGTTGGAGGCGGAGGCAGAACAGCGAAGACTGGCTGAGAAGACATAGACCCCTTTGCAGGGTTATAGGCGCTGGTGGCGAAAGTGATAGATGAGCATGGTTTGTAATGGGTGAGAACAATGGCCACCAAGGGACAAGAAAGCGCCGGAAGATTATTGATGCCTGAGAACGTGGCACTTTTGATCATAGATATCCAGGAACGGCTTGTGCCAGTGATGCACCAGCAAGAGCGCCTGATCAAAGAGAATGTTAAACTTATAAAATTCTGGAACATTATGGGCCTCCCCATTCTTCTCGCTGAACAGGAGAAATTAGGTTCCACAGTGGAGCCTATCAGGTCAGAGCTCCCCCAAGGCATCGATCCAATAATGAAGCTGGAGTTTGACTGCTTTTCAGCACCGGGCTTTCCGGAGAAGGTTCGTTCTCTGGGCCGCAACACCTTGATCGTAACCGGTATCGAGGCCCACATTTGCGTCATGCAAACGGTGCTCCACGGCCTGCAAGACTATGCGATTCATGTGGTAATAGACGCCGTAGACTCCCGATTTCCCTATGACAAAGAAACAGGGCTCAAGAGGATGGAACGGGCAGGGGCAGTGATTAGCACCACAGAAATGGTGATATTTGAACTGGTCAAGAGGGCAGGTACTGACATATTTAGGCAAGCGCTCCCCTTGGTGAAATAGGGCGCCGTACCTTTCTTGGCTTCGTGACAGTACATTGAGCATAGAATGTACAGAAGAAATTCTGTAGTCTCACTTCTTTGTGAAAGGATCGCCGTGGTGCCGCGGATGGTCTAACAGTGCGGCCAGGGCTTGTAGCTCCTCCCGGGCCAGGTCGTCCACTCCGGCGAGGGCCTCTAAGTGGTGGCGCAGTTCGTGGCGGATGGTCTCACGCAGTTCCTCTTGCCACACGTTCAGTTCCTCCTCGCCGAGAAGCGTAGCGAAGGAGCCGTAATAAAGCGTTATGAGACGGCCGAAACCTTCGTCCTCGATGTACTCGCCGAGGATGTAAAATTCGCCGTCCCGTTTCTCCTCCGGCGAGACCACAAAGCCGCCGTTTAGTTCGCGGCAGAGCCGCGGCGGGATCTCGTCCACCAGATCTTCGGCTAAGCGTGAGAATTCTTCAAAGGAAGGCCGGCTCAACTCGGGCACCTCCGCCAGACGGGCCGAAACCTCGGCCACGAGACTACAAGGGCGGCTCTTTGCCCCAACTTAAATCGCCCGCCGCACGGCTGCTCAGTAGACCTTGCCGCCGAGCCGCGCGGAGTCCTTATCGGGCCTCAAGAGCACCAAGCTGCCGTCCTCCGCCGGCACGCCCAAAATCAGTACCTCCGAGGGAAACCCCGCGATCCGCTTGGGCGGAAAGTTGACTACCGCCACCACCTGCCGCCCGAGGAGTTCCTCTTTGGCGTATTCCCGGCGGGCCTGGATGCCCGACCATTTCAGGCCGATTTCAGGGCCGAAGTCGATCTGGACCTTGTAAGAGGGTTTCCGCGCCTCGGGAAACTCCTCGACGGCCACGATGCGGCCTACGCGCATATCGACCTTTAGAAAATCGTCGTATGAGATCATCTGGCACACTACCTCACTTTGCTGTTGTTTGATTCGGCGGGACTTGGCTGAATCCTTCAGCCTGGGTGTTTTTCCGATCTCTCCTGCAGCCCGGCATTAATAGCAGGACACGGCATTACGGTGAACCGTGAACCTTTTTGGGGCTGGTGTGGTAGGTTTTTTCGCGGGCGACGGCTTTCTTTGGGATCATATGATATAATAAAACGATGGATGCCGGATGGCAGGCAGATACGGTGATCAACTGAAGCAGATGGATGCCGCATCCGGGAAATTAAAGGGAAAGTAGGGGGATAACGTGAAGGTAGCAGTTTCAGCAGTCCAGCCAAGCCTTGACGCAGAGGTTGAGCCTCGCTTCGGCCGCTGTCAGTATTTGCTCATCGTTGATCCTGACTCTATGGAGTTTGAGAGTCTTTCGAATCCCAACGTGATGGCTGCCGGGGGAGCGGGAATCTCCACCGCGCAAATGGCCGTCGACAAAGGAGTCCAAGTTGTACTCACTGGGCATTGCGGCCCTAAAGCCTATCAAGTCTTCGCGCAAGCAGGGGTTCAGGTGATCACCGGAGCCACGGGAAGGATTCGGGATGCCGTCGAAGGGTTTAGGTCAGGAAAGCTGAAAGCTGCCCAACAGCCAAGCGTTGCCCCTGGCTGCGGGATGGGATACGGTATGGGAATGGGGTACGGCAGAGGCATGGGCAGAGGTATGGGCAGGGGCATGGGCAGAGGCATGGGGTGGTGTCTGATGCCGCAGACCGGGCCGCCGCCGTATCAGCAGCAGCCGGTCAAGGATGAGGAAATTGCGATGCTTAAGGAGCAGATCCAGGCAATGAGCCGGCAACTGAGCGAGATCCTGCGGCGCATCGAGAAGTTGGAAAGAGAGAAAAAATGAGCGGGCCGGCGGTCAGGAGAGAGGAGGTTTTAAGCCTTAAGAGACCGGAGTTCTGGGCGGCGGCCTGGCGGGAGGCGCATGAGCGTGCCACGGCGGGCAGAAAGCCGGTCATCGATGACCGCGCCTTTTGGGACGCGGTGGCAGACTCTTACGGGAAATATACCAAAGAAAAAGGCGGCGGGCGGGTAAAGGCGGTGATGGATTTCCTGCAGGCCAAAGGGGTGCTCGAGCGGTCGGCCGGCCTGCTTGACATCGGCGCCGGTTCCGGGATCCACACGCTTCCCCTGGCGGCGCATGTCCGGGAGGT
>DTYU01000101.1 GCA_012961725.1 Desulfotomaculum sp. | reverse complement strand
GCAATGACACGTTCTAGTTCCCGCAGCGCCTTCGCCGGTATGATGCTCGATACCGAGGCCTCATCGCACTCGACCGCCGTCTCGTGCACTGCCAGGCGGTGCCCATCCGTGGCTGCAACCGTAAGGGTGCCGTTTCTCATTTCAAACTGGACACCTGTGAATACAGGCCGGAGTTCGTCCTTTCCTGCCGCATAGAGAACGCACCGCAATGCATCTCCAAATCCCGGCCCAGGTTTTATCAGCGTTTGCTCATCACTCTCCCGCGTAAGAACCGGAAACTCCTCAGGGAGATACCCTGACAGTTGAGCCTCACCACCGGGATAGGTCATGATAACATTAGGTCCGCTGCCCTGTATTTCCAGGTTTCCTTCACCGAGGCGGCGCACTATTTCTGATACCTGTCTTGCAGGCACGACCGCCTCCCCTTCCCTTTGAACCTCAATTACAGGCACCCTGCACCGTATCATAACCTCCAAGTCTGTGCCGGTCAGTTCAACTGTATTATCTTCCGCCACTCTGATCAAAACGCCGGTTGTTATCGGCAGCGGGCTTCGTGACGGCACCGCCCTCAGGACGGTGCTAAGCCCATTCATGAGGTTATGCCTGTTTACTACAAAATGCATTTTTACGGCCCCCGTGGTAATAAAGATAATCAATCATTTATTGTAGCAAAGTTACCGTAGTCTTCATAGTAACGGGTGTGATTTTGTTAGTATCTGTAGCTAGTGTAAGAGTGCCGATCGAGTAGGTTGTGACTTATAGCGTTAAGAAAGTTTTTTTATCTTGTTAGAAATTTCGGTGATGACTCTTTGGAGCGTCAGGTCACTCTGGATTTCCACAGTGATCTTTTCGTATGCATGAAGTACGGTTGTGTGGTCCCGTCCGCCAAAGTATTCACCGATTTTTGGAAGCGACAAATCTGTAAGTTCACGCGCGAGGTACATCGCAATCTGGCGCGGAAAAGCTACCGCGCGGGTCCTTTTTTTGGTTTTTAGATCCTCCGGTCTGACGTTGAAGTATTTGGCAACCGCCTCATGGATCATCTCTATGGTGATGGGCTGAGGGCGGGAAACCTTAAACACGTCTTTGAGGACAGTCGCTGCGGCTTCAGGTGTTACGGGATTGTTTGTCAGTGCAGCAAAGGCGACCAGGCGGATAAAGGCACCTTCCAACTCACGGATGTTGGATTGGATCTTGTCCGCTATATAGACGAGCGTCTCGTCCGGCACTTGGATATTCTCCATCTGGGATCTCTTTCTGAGGATCGCTACTCTCGTTTCGAGGTCAGGCGGCTGGATATCGGAGATAAGACCCCACTCAAAGCGCGACCTCAATCGCTCTTCCAGCGTAGGAATCTCCTTTGGCGGGCGGTCGCTTGAAACGACAATCTGGCGTGAAGACTCATATAGGGTGTTGAAAGTGTGGAAAAACTCTTCCTGGGTACGCTCTTTTCCGGCAAGAAACTGTATGTCGTCAATCAAGAGGACATCTACTTTCCGATATTTTTCTCTGAAATCCAACATTTCATTCATTTTTAAGGCGTCAATGAGTTCGTTGGTGAACTTTTCCGTCGTAATATAAGTGACCTTGAGCGTGCTGTCGTTTTGTATGATGTGCTGGCCGATGGCATGCATGAGGTGGGTTTTGCCCAGGCCGACTCCGCCGTAAATAAAGAGAGGGTTATACGAGCGCGCGGGTGCCTCCGCTACGGCAAGGGCTGCAGCGTGGGCAAAGCGGTTGCAGTTGCCCACGACAAAGTTATCGAAGGTATATTTCGGGTTGAGTCCCGGGGTTGGAATGGATTGCTCAGAGCGCCCGTGTGGCGGCAAGTAGAAGGGCACTTCACTGGTTAATATAAAGCGGACTGCGAGATCAGTACCGAGGGCATCCATGAACGCCTGCTTAAGAATCGGTGCGTAGCGCTGGGTGAGCCAGTCACGGGAGAAGCTGTTAGGGACGGCAATATAAATGGTATTGTCGGCGAAAGAGACTGGACGGAGGGGCTTTAGCCAGTTATCGAATGAGTGTTTGGCCACCACTTTTTCAAGGTTAGAGAGGATCTCGGTCCATAACTGGCTGATCTCTGCGCCTATCACTGCGTGTCCCTCCGAAAGAATTTTTTCATACATTAACACACGCGTCCACAGGATTTTTCACAGTCTGTGGAAAAGTAGATGGCTTTACTGTATAATGTATATTTTAGCAGACAGGGGCCAGGTTATCAACTGCTCTTTGCCGGGGAGACCGTATACAAGGCGCCTTTTTTGCTTGACCGGTGGGAGGCGGTGGGATATAATTTCTCTGTATCTGGTGCAGAGAGTATTTTGTCTGGCGGGTGAGAGGGTGAAGAGGACATACCAGCCAAAAGTGAGACGCCGCAAGCGCATGCACGGGTTCTTAAAAAGGATGCGCACCCGCGGAGGCCGGGAGATCATCCGGAGGAGAAGGCTCAAAGGGCGCAGGAGACTCTCCGCTTAGTTTTGCGGGCAAGGAGAAAGCGGTTGAAAAAAAACGGGGAGAAGTTACCGGTCGGCCAGGCTTCTGTTTCCGCTACGGCGCCGGCACTTTTCTCAACGGGGAGCGTCGGTAGGGCGTGTGCCGCGCGAAGCTTAGAGGGAGGGAGTTTGAAAAGATCTTTAAGAAAGGGAGCAGGAGCGCAACGGACAACGTAGCGGTATATGTTTTACCGAACAGGTTCGGCGTTTCCCGTGTGGGGTTTGCGGTAAGTCGGAAGGTTACATCAGTAGTAGGTCGTAATAGAGTGCGGCGGCTTGTCAGGGAAGTCTGCAGGCTCAACAAGGGTTGGTTCAAGCCGGGTTATGATTACGTAATATTATGGAGAGGCTCGACCGCCGAGGCGGACTACCGTTCGGTGCAGAGCAATATGAAAGCGGCCATTAGGAAGTTGGGGGGCAAAGCATGTGAAGATCATCGTGTTAACCGTGCTTAGGATTTATCAGGTTATAGTTTCGCCATGTTTGCCGCCGCGGTGCCGATTCTATCCCACCTGTTCACAGTACGCGTTTGAGGCGATTGAGCGGTATGGGGTTATACGCGGCGGGCTGATCGGGATCCGCCGCCTGGTGCGGTGTCACCCTTTCTCAGCCGGCGGGCACGATCCTGTGCCGGATGTTTTAAGGAGGTAGCAGATTGGGCGAAATATTTGGGGCGCTTGTAGACGGAATGACCGTGATACTAAACGCGCTGTACGGCGTTACAGCGGCTATAGGCGTGCCAAACTACGGCCTGGCGATAGTTTTGCTCACGGTAATAATAAAGGTAGTGCTCTATCCCCTGAACTACAGGCAGATGCACTCGATGGTGGCCATGCAAAGGTTGCAGCCAAAGATCAAGGAGATACAGCAGAAGTACAAGAAGGATCCGCAGAAACTGCAGCAGAAGATGATGGAGCTTTATAAGGAGCAAGGGGTCAATCCTCTCAGCGGGTGTCTGCCGTTGCTAATCCAGTTGCCGATTCTAATAGCGCTATACCGGGCGCTCCTGAATCTTTTTCAAGCCCCGGGTGTGGAACACCTGGACTTCCTGTGGATCGCCAACCTGGGACAAAGAGGAATCCACCGCCCGGTGGATATACTGCTTCCGTTACTCGCCGGCGTAACCACCTACTGGCAGATGCGGCTGACCCCCCAGGCCAGCGGGCAGGAGCAGATGCAGCGGGTGATGTCGCTGACGATGCCCGCTTTCATCGCTTACATCACCATCACCCTGCCGGCGGGGTTGGGCCTGTACTGGGTGGTCTTCAACCTTTTGACTATCGCTCAGCAATATGTGATGAACAGGCGTCTGGTCGGTGTCGGGAAGGAGGCTTTAGAGGGTGAAGGAAGTGGTAAAAAGCGGTAAGTCTGTTGAGGAGGCCGTCAAGTTGGCCCTTGCTGACTTGGGGGCTGCCGTCAGTGACGTATCGGTTGAAGTGCTGAGCGAACCCGCAAAGGGACTGTTTGGTATACTAGGGGCGAAACCGGCAGTAGTCAAAGTGACAGTCAAAGACAGCTTAGGGGAGAGAGCAGGGGTCCTGGTGAAGAAAATAATCACGTCGATGGGGCTGGATGGAAACGTGGTGGTGCACGAGAACGAGCGAAGAATAGAGATTGAGATCAACGGTGACAGAATGGGGGCGCTTATCGGCAGGAGGGGAGAGACGCTGAACGCGCTGCAGTACCTTGTTGGTCTGGCTGTCAACAGGAGCGAGGGAGAGAGGAAACGGGTGCAGATCGACGTAGGGGGATACCGAAAGAAGCGCGACGAGACGTTGCGTGAGCTGGCGATGAAACTGGCGGATAAGGCGAAGCAGCGGGGCCGGAGCGTTGCTTTGGAGCCGATGAACCCGCACGAACGGCGCGTGATTCACATGGCGCTAAAAAGCAGGAATGATATATATACCTTTAGCGAAGGGGAGGAACCGTTTAGAAAGATTGTAATCTCCCCGAGGAAATAGCAGGTGATGGGGTGCGCGAGGACACGATCGCTGCTATCTCTACACCTCTTGGCGAAGGAGGGATCGGGATTGTCCGGGTGAGCGGGCGGGAGGCGGTGGCCATAGCAAAGAGGGTCTTTATGGCCAAGAAAAACCGCGCCTGGGCAGAGGGACCGGGATATCGCCTGGTGTACGGGTTTGTGTTAGACCCGGAGAACGGGACGGTTATCGACGAGGTCCTTCTTTCTTTTATGCGTGCGCCTTACAGCTTTACGACCGAGGACGTGGTCGAGTTTAATTGCCACGGCGGGTTTATTGCCGCAAAAAAGGTGCTTGAGGCGGTGCTTGCTGCCGGGGCGCGGCTTGCCGAACCGGGTGAGTTCACCCAGCGGGCTTTGCTCGGGGGGCGAATCGATCTCTGTCAGGCAGAGGCCGTCTTGGATGTAATCCGGGCGTTTACAGAGGAAGGGCTCAGGGTGGCCCAGGGGCAGTTGTTGGGCAGGTTGACGCGGGAGATAGAGGGGCTGCGCGAAGAAACGGTATCGGTTCTGAGTGCGCTGGAGGCAGGGATTGATTTTCCGGAGGATGTGCCGGGGATAGAACGCCGGGAGTTGCTTGCGCGCTTAGGGGAACTGAAGCGGCGGGGGGAGGCGCTTTGCGAAAACGCGGCGGCCGGGACGGTTTACAGGGACGGCATAATGATGGTGCTCGCCGGGAGGGCAAACGTGGGCAAGTCATCGCTCTTGAACGCGCTTGCCGGGAGGGACAAGGCGATTGTAAGCGCGTGGCCCGGTACCACTCGGGATATTGTGGAGGAGATAGTGAACGTAAAGGGGATTCCCGTACGAATCCTTGATACGGCCGGGATAAGGGACGCGGTGGAGGAAGTGGAAAGGATCGGGGTAGCCCGCGCCCGGGAGGCGCTTGCCGGCGCGCAACTGGTGGTTGTGGTCTTAGATGCGGCGAGCGGGATAACCCGGGAAGATAAGGCGGTCTTTGAGGCCGCGGCGGGAAGGGAACAAATTGTGGCCGTGAACAAGATAGACTTGAGCGCTGCAGGGATTTCTCCGGCGGAGATCCGGGCGCTGGCGGGAGAAGTTCCTGTAGTTAAGGTATCGGCGGTGACCGGAGAAGGATTACAGTCTTTGCGCCGGGCGATAACAGAGAAGGTGTTTGGCGGCCGGGTTTTACGCCCGGACGAGGTGCTTATCAGCCGAGTGCGCCACCGGGAGGCGGTGGAACGGTACGTAGCGGGGATACGTGCGGCGATAGACGGGTTGAACGCGGGGGTGCCGGAAGATGTTGTAAGTTTAGAGATTCGTGCCGCGGCAACGGCGCTCGGGGAGATCACCGGAGAGACTGTAACTGAGGATGTTATCGAGGGCATCTTCCGCGATTTCTGTGTGGGTAAGTGAGGTGTAAGGGTTGTTTGCGGCAGGGGACTACGACGTTATCGTAATCGGTGCCGGCCATGCCGGGTGTGAGGCGGCGCTGGCGTCCGCTAGGATGGGGATGCGGACGCTCCTGCTCACCTTGAGTATTGACTACGTGGCGCTGATGCCGTGCAACCCCGCGGTAGGCGGCCCTGCAAAGGGACACCTGGTGCGAGAGATAGACGCGCTCGGTGGCGAAATGGCGGTTAACACGGATAAAGCGGCGATTCAGGTCCGGATGCTCAACACAGGGAAGGGACCGGCGGTGCGTGCATTGCGCGCGCAAACCGACAAGGAAAGGTACCAGCAGGAAATGCGGCGGGTTTTGTCAAAGGAGCCGCTTTTGCATGTGAAACAGGCGCGGGTGGAGCGGATCAGCGTGGGCGATAGCGGGGTCCGCGGGGTGATAACTGAAACAGGGGCCTTCTTTGCGGCGCGCGCCTTGGTGGTGACGACGGGTACCTACCTCCGGTCGAGAATTGTGGTTGGCGATATGACCTATGCCGGTGCGCCGAATGGGCAGATGCCCGCCGTTGGGTTGGCGGAGAGTTTAAAAGAGTTAGGGCTGCAGATGGACCGGTTTAAGACCGGAACGTCCCCGCGGGTGGACGGGCGAAGCATCGATTTCAGTAAGACGATTCCCCAGCATGGAGAACCCCAGGCAGGTACGTTTTCTTTTTTGGGAAGGCACCGCATCAGTGAACAGGTTTCTTGCTGGCTTACTTATACGACGCCGGAGACGCATAGGATAATCCGGGAGAACCTGCACCGGGCACCGCTCTTTTCCGGGGTTATCGAAGGAAGGGGCCCACGGTACTGCCCTTCGATCGAAGGAAAGGTGGTGCAGTTCGAGCGGGAGAGGCACCAGGTCTTTCTCGAACCGGAAGGGAGGAGCACGGCGGAGATATACATCCAGGGCTTAAGCACGAGCCTCCCGGAAGATGTACAGATAGCGATGCTCAGGACAGTGCCGGGACTTGAGAGGGCGGTGATAACCCGGCCCGGCTATGCCATCGAGTACGACTATGTGGTGCCGACGCAATTGACTTCCTGGCTGATGGTGAAGGAGATCCCGGGGCTGTTCTTGGCGGGGCAGATAAACGGCACTTCGGGTTATGAAGAAGCTGCTGCTCAGGGGATAATCAGCGGGATTAACGCCGTTCTTTTTCTGCGCGGGGAGGAACCGCTCGTAATAGGCCGGGACGAGGGGTACATCGGCGTGTTGATCGACGACCTCGTAACAAAAGGAACGGACGAGCCATACAGGTTGCTTACGGCCAGGGCGGAATACAGGCTGCTGCTCCGCCAGGATAACGCGGACTTGCGGCTGACGGAGAAGGGTCGGCGGGTCGGTCTGGTTGACGAGGAGCGGTACGGTATTTTCGTACGGCGGCAGGAGGCCATCGCCAGGGAAATGGAAAGGCTAAAGGAGGTGGTGGTGCCGCCGGATATTACGGTGCGGCTTCTTGGGGAAAAAGGGCAAAGCGCAACGGGCAGGAGGGTAAAGGCGGCCGAGTTGCTGCGCAGGCCGGAGATCGGTTATTTCGACCTGGTGAAGGCAGGTGTGCTGCCGGGCGGGACGCCGTCGGATGTGGCCGCCGAGGCGGAAAACCAGGTTAAATACGAAGGATACATTAAGCAGCAGGTCGCCGAAGTGGAGCGCTTCCGGAAGATGGAGGAGAGGAGGATCCCGGCGGATTTCGATTACGACGGCGTTAAGGGCCTATCAAACGAGGGGAGAGAGAAGCTGAAGCGGATCCGACCGACTTCGGTCGGCCAGGCGGCACGGATCAGCGGGGTATCAAGCGGGGACGTCGCGGCGCTGGTCGTTTTTCTGAAGCGGCTAAAAGAGGCGGCACGCACGCAGGGTGTACAGGCGTAACAGTTCGAGAGCGGAGAAGATTTGCTATGTTACTATTTACGGAGGCAGCGGAGAGGCGTTTATTATAGTTTGTAGCGGAGGGCAGCGCGCGGAGGTAGCGGAGAATCAGCGATGGGGTTTGAGGAAGCATTACGCGGGGGGCTAAAGGAGCTGGGGGTGGCGCTGGAGCCTGGTACAGAAAGGCTTTTTATTTTGTACTACAAGATTTTGGCCAAGGAGGCGGCGGTGCTGAATCTTACTGGAATTACAGCCCCCATGGAGGTCGCGACAAAACATTTCGTTGACTCACTGGTCCTGCTGAAATGGGTGTCTTTCACCCCTGGAGAATGTGTGTTAGACGTCGGCAGCGGCGCGGGATTCCCCGGGATGCCGTTGGGGATTGCGGCAAGAGGGCTGCGCGTCGTCCTGTTAGAAGCGGTTAAGAAAAAAGCAGAGTTTCAACGAAAGGTCGTGGAGTCACTGGGGCTCAAGAATATAGAGGTGGTCTGGGGGAGGGCCGAGGAGTATGGGCGGTTGGATAACTACCGTGAGCGATTTGACTGGGTTACGGCGAGGGCCGTGGCGCCTTTACGCGAATTGGCCGAGTACATGTTGCCCTTTGTGCGTGTTGGAGGGAGATGTATCGCTTTCAAAGGCCCCAAAGGAAGAGAAGAGATGGCGGAGGCGGTTAGTTCGGTGGGAGTGCTGGGCGGGAGGATAGAGGCGGTGAGAGAGTACAGACTGCCTTTAACGGGGGACGGGCGGCTGCTCATCTTTGTTATGAAGGAGAGGCGTACTCCGGCTGGTTACCCGCGACGGCCGGGGATTCCTCGAAAGAGGCCGCTGTAGGCCCGCCGTGCAGGGTGCATTGAGCGGCAACAGTTGGCTATCAAGTCATAACAGGAGTCGGCGGTAAGAAGTGAGCGGCAAAACTATTTGCGGGAATTCGCGGAGCGATTTCCCTCGTCATTATGCGAGGCGGGACCCCTTGCATCTGACCGGCTTATTGGTGTAGGTGGACAAGTGTGTCCGCCCTCGGATCAGCCAGTGGTATGCCCGGCAAGCAGTTAGGTGTTTAGAGCCGGCGTTACGTGACATTTAACTACCTTAGAAGCAGGAGTTTGTTTCAAAAGGTGGAATAATTCGTTGGGGCGCTGAAACTGAAGGGTGCGGAAACAAGATTGGGGGCAGGGGGCCGATTTTAGGGGACGTATGGGCAAGGTGATTGCGGTCGCGAACCAAAAAGGGGGCGTGGCAAAGACCACTACGGCAGTTAACCTGGGTGCTTGCCTGGCTTTGATAGGGCACAGAACGCTGGTCATCGACGCCGACCCCCAGGGAAACGCCACAAGCGGGCTGGGCATTGCGAGCACAAGGATACAGCAGTCGCTGTATGAGGTGATGGTAAACGAGATCTCGCTGCGGGATGCCCGGTTGCGGTGTCCTTGGGTTGAAGAGCTTGATGTGGTTCCTGCGAATTTAGAGCTGGCCGGTGCCGAGGTGGAACTTGTGAGCGAGGTGAACCGGGAGGGCGTTCTAAACAGGGCGCTGGCATGGACCAGGGGAGAGTATGAGTTTATCCTGATCGACTGCCCGCCGTCGCTCGGCCTGTTGACTTTGAACGCGCTTACCGCAGCGGATTCGGTAATAATTCCGATTCAATGCGAATATTACGCCCTTGAGGGGCTCGGGCATCTGATCAATACGATCCAACTGGTCAAAAGGCGGCTGAATCCCCGCCTGGAGATTGAGGGGGTATTGCTGACGATGTTCAACGGGAGGACGAACCTGTCGATCCAAGTGGCGGAAGAGGTGAAGAGGCACTTCCGGGGAAAGGTTTATAGGACGGTGGTGCCCAGAAACGTTCGGCTGAGTGAGGCACCGAGCCATGGCAAGCCGGTGGTGGTCTATGATCCAAGGTGCCGGGGTGCGGAGGTTTACTTTGAATTAGCAAGGGAAGTGGCAGGTAATGGTTAAGTCAAGGGGGCTCGGGCGGGGACTCGACGCGCTAATCCCGGTGGTTTCTGAGGCGGGGGAGGAACTGCGGCAGATCGAGATGGCACAGATCCAGGCAAACCGGCGCCAGGCACGGGAGAATTGGGACGAAGAGGGCATCGCAGAGCTGGCGGCTTCTATCAAGGAGCACGGGCTCCTGCAGCCAATAGTGGTGCGGCGGATAGGGAAGGGCTATGAGATGGTGGCGGGGGAGAGAAGGTGGCGTGCGTGCAAGCTGCTCGGTTGGCAGAAGATCCCCGCGCTGGTCCGGGATTACGACGAGGCAAAAAGCGCGGTCGCTCTTTTGGTGGAAAACCTACAGCGGGAGAACCTGAATCCGCTCGAGGAGGCGACGGCATTTCAGAGGCTGATCGAGGAGTTTGAGCTAACGCAGGAAGAGGTTGCCCGCCAGGTCGGCAAGAGCCGTGCGGCGGTAGGGAATGCGCTGCGGCTTTTAAGCCTGCCGGCTAAGGTATTGGTGCTGCTGAAGACAGGCAGATTGACCGCGGGCCACGCGAGGGCGCTGCTTGGCCTGCGCAGTTTAGCGGCACAGGAAAGCCTTGCAGAGAAGGCGGCGGCAGAGGGGCTTTCGGTGCGAGAGGTGGAAGAGGCAGTGAAACGGCAGGAAGCGGCCGGGCGCCGGGATGGCCTGAGCTGCGGGGAGACACGGGCGGCGGCGGAAGAGAGCGTTAGGGAAGATGTGGCTGCCGACGAAGAAATAACGGCGGCAGCATCTGCCTTGTCGCGGGCGTTTGAAAAGAAGGTTGCTTTTCGGCTGGTGCGGAAGCGGTGGCGGCTGGAGATTTCTTTCCGGGATAAAGCGGAAATAAGCGAGTTTATAGAACGGCTGGCAAAGTTTCACGTGAAACCTGACGGTGAAACAGGTCGAGATGGATGACTTTACAAGGGGGCTCCTCCTCGGGCTGCTAATCGGCGAAGGTCACTTCGGCGGCGACGGCCGGCAGGCGCAGGTAACGCTCAGAATGCATACCCGCCATGAGCAGCTATTCTCCTGGTTACTTGCAACGGTCCCGGGTTCAAGACTTTACGGACCATACCACCACGGCGGCCGTGCTTACTACCAATGGATGGTTCGCGGCACGGCGTTAAAGGAACTCCTTAACCAGATAGACCTTGTCAGGCTCGCAGCGATAGACCCGCCCACGCATGCCCGCCTGCAGAAGATGGTAGCCGATTACCCGGTGCTCAAGAGGTAGAGTCGCCGCTGGTCAGGGATGGATATTTTTTCCTGCCGTTTATTTTCTTGGTGCATGGCGTTCCTGGCGTCTCGGCGGCAGATTTGTTTCCGGAGGAGGAAAAACGAAGTTGGGAATTGAAGAGTTCTGTTCGCGCTACGGGGGTTTTGTGCTGAGCGGTGGCGTCCTTTTGGCCTTCCTGGCTTTCGCCCTTGGCATACTGAACGGACTAAAAATGGCCGCCCTGGACCGCCGCTGGAGGCTACTCAACAGATTTGCCCGAGACGATGAGTTCTTGCTGAACTTAGAAAAGGCGGTTGGCGGTCTTGATCGTCTGGAAAGACGCATTGACGCCTTAAGCGCGGAGCAGGAAAGGTTCTCCCTGCTGCTGCGGAGGTGTACACGGACGCCGGTGGTGAAGCGATTCAACGCCTTTCACGACGTGGGAAGCGACCTCAGCTTTAGCATGGTGCTCCTCGACGGGGAGGGAAACGGAGTTATACTCACCAGCCTTTACGGACGTGAAGAGACGCGGATGTACGCCAAGAAGGTTACAAAGGGCGCCCCGGCGACACGTGTTTCAACGGAGGAAGAGGAAGTGCTGAGAGAGGCGCGCGCGAACGGTTAGCGCAGTTACATTTTTGCTAAAGGATCGGACAGGATACTCAACGGGAGGTAAACGGGATGTTTGCAGACCGGGTGGACGCCGGACGCCGACTGGCGGAACGCCTCACAGGGAGAGAGTATCCAAAAGGGCTGGTGCTTGCCATCCCCCGGGGAGGTGTGGTGGTAGGCGCCGAAATAGCACGGGCGCTGGGCCTGCCGCTTGATATCATCATCCCGCGGAAGATCGGCGCACCCTATAACCCGGAGTTGGCGATCGGTGCGGTAACCCAGGACGGGACGGCCATTTTCAACGAAGAGCTTCTCCGTCACTTCTCCCTTACACAGGCGGCGAAAGACAAATTAGTGGCAGAGGCGGTTGCAGAGACCAACCGGCGCATGCGCCTGTACCGCGGCGACAAACCCGTTATGTCGTGGCACAGCCGCACAATAATCCTTACCGACGACGGGATTGCCACGGGTTTCACGGTTACGGCAGCATTACGTTCCCTCCGGAAGGCGGATCCGGAAAGAATAGTCTTGGCCGTACCCGTGGCACCGCCGGATACCCTTGACCTCCTGCGCCCCGAGGTGGACGAGTTGGTCTGCTTGCTCGTGCCGGAGATTTTCATGGCTGTAGGCCAGTTTTATTATCATTTTGAACAGACGTCAGACCAAGAGGTGATCTCCCTCCTGAAAGAACTCGGTCCGGCCGCTTGAAACGCTGGTCCCTGCATAGATCATGGCAATAAAGTCCATACTATATCCAAGCACCCCAAAAAATTAATAATGATCACCTAAACAACACAAAGACTCAGAGAAGTCACGCAGCGCACAAAGGGACTGCCCAAAAAAGAAGAAAGCCTTGTGTCTTTGCGAGCTTTTGTGTGAGAAGATTCAAATTGTGGCCTTGTGACAAAGAACGGTCTTGGCTGCTAACGAAAAGAATCTCCGTGCATTGGAGGTGGTTTTGTGCCTAAAGTGGCGGTTGACGAAGGACTGTCCAGCATGAAAGCGATCTTGCGGCAGGAAGGGTTTGAAGTGGTTCACCCGGAGGATGCGGCCGGGGCGGTGGCCTTAGTCACGGACGGGGCGCAGAAAAACATGCTGAATATTCAGGACGTAACCTTCAACGGGCCGGTAATCGACGCCCGCGGGAAATCCCCCGCAGAGGTTCTTGATGCGGTAAAGGCCTCTCTAAGGAAAAGATAGAACTGGGGGCGGGCAGGAATGTCCGCCTTTTTGTCTTGGAGCGGGTAGGCGGCTGCTATAGGCAGGCTCGGTACTCCTTAGGACTTTGCTGGTTACGTCACTTCCCGAACACAAGCCACCCGTCGTTAACAGGTCGTAAGCGGTTGCTCCGGCCCCTTTTCTTCCTCTGCCAGTCTCAGGAAGGCATCCGCGATCACCTCCGCCTGGCGCATTACGACGCTGAGGCGGGTGTTTTGAAGGACTACATATTCCATAAACCCCCCGACGTTTACGACCGCGGTAATATGTATGTGCCCTACGGGAGGTAAAGACTTGTTAACCCCCGCTCCGGGAATAAGCGGACCCATCCCTACATTGATGGCGCCGACGTTCTCGGGGTATCCCAGCGAGGCATCGACGGCGAAGATCAAAGCGTTCCGGTGGCGAAGGGAAATCTCCCGCAGTTTCTCCTTAAGATTTGCGGCATGCACGGGCTCCGCCAAGGTTCCGTATACGTGATAATGCCGGTTGTTCAGCGCTGCAACCTTGCTTCCCACAAGCGGACCGAGCGAGTCGCCGGTAGAGCGGTCGGTACCGATACACAAAATCACGCGCGGCCTGTCCGTGCTTAAGTCATACAGGTGCATGCGCTCACGCATGCTTCCTGCGATAAGCATCGCGGCAGCCGGTTCGTCATAGTAAACGCGGAACTTCGGCGGTATAGCTTCTGCCGTAACGTGAGTGATCGCGGGGTATTCCTCCATGCAATCCACCCCTTGCCGTACCCTTGAAGGAAGGTTTAGAAGTTGTGGACGCTGTGAACTGGCACTAAGCTTCGGCGGCTTTTACAACTTCCAACGATCCCTACTGGTAAAACTAATATATTTATTGCCGGTCGACGGCGCCTTTATGCCCGTTTCTACCTTAATACATATTTTTTGCGCATAAATTCGCATTGCAGCCATTGCGCTTAACACGCGACGGGTGTAATAGTATGATAAAGGGCGGGCAGCGAGCAAACAGCAGTCCGCAGCCAGCGGCACTCGGGCGTAACAGCACAGTAAGGGGCGGGCAGCGCGCGGATGCATGCGCGTAGGGCTTGTGGGGCACAAAAAGGAGTTCGGGCTGCCTTTCGCGAACCTTGCACCTTAAAGAAGCGGAGGCGGAAGAAGTGAACTGGCTGGATGCTGTCTTGGTTTTCATATTAGCGGGCGGCGTCTATCGGGGGCTCAAGACAGGCTTTGTTTTAAGCTGCATCCGACTTACGGGAATAGCGGCCGCCTTCTTGGCGGCGGCCCGTTACCACCGGGCGGTCGGTGATCTTATCGAGCAGCGATGGCACTTAGCGGATATCCTCGCTACATGGATGGCGAATATCTTTAAGCTGCCCGCTGCTGTTACACACGTCAACAACGACTCGCCGCTTCTAAACACCCCTCTTTTTCTTCTAAACACCCCTCTTTTTCAAGGATCCGCAGCCTTGTTCGGGGTAGAGGCGATTCATCCCGTGGCTGGTGCCGGGACTGACCCCTGGTACGGCCTGGCATGTGCAATTGTCAATGTGGGGGCTTTTATACTGCTCTTTGTCGCGGTCGAGCGCCTATGGTTTTTCATCGGCAGCCACTTGACCTTTTTCCGCAAGTGGCTGTTCTTCCGGCCGCTCGACAAAACGGGGGGCATTCTCTTGGGTACTGCGTATGGGGTAATCGGCGGGGCGGTGCTGGTGCTGCTTTTGTTCTATGCAGCGGATTTCCTCAGTTACTTTAGAGGGCACGGGAATTTCTTGACCCAGGCGCTCCAAACGGCTGTGCTGGTTCCTTATTACGAAGGTTTGTTGCGGGTGGCAATCGGGTTTTTGCCGGGGATAAGCCTGGGAATGGGGAAAGGATGAAGGATGAAACCCGAAGGACGAAAAGGTGGGGTTATCCCCGGGGGCGGCCCGGAGAACGTTCAGGACAGGGCCGGAGACCGTCTCATAAGGAGGTGGCGGCTTGCTCAATTTGCAAGTGGGAACAATCGTACACTTGAGGAAACGCCACCCGTGCGGTTGTGAGGAATGGGAGATCCTTCGAACCGGGGTCGACATCCGCCTCAAGTGCTGCGGCTGCGGGCGGGTAATTCTTATCCCGAGGGAAAAATTCCTAAGGAGCCTGAAGACCAAAAGGACGCCGGGACATACTTAGACAGCGAAAAGATGTGCAAGAGGCACGCTCTCTGCCCGCCGTGGGAATATCACGACAGACTTGGAAGACAAAGAAGGCGCTTGTCAAGGCTTGTCTCCTGTGGTAGAATAACACCGCTTTCAGTTTCGGACCGGCAGGAGGATACAAGGCTCTGCTGAGTACCCTGCCTTTTACGTTCAGGACGGCGGTTCCAGCT
>DTYU01000100.1 GCA_012961725.1 Desulfotomaculum sp. | reverse complement strand
GGGAAATTAAGGGGACACCATACTAAATTTAAACCAAAGTTAAACCCGTACTTTAATAATTAAGTATGGTGTCCCCGAAATTAATGGGGAACGAAGCCGTACCGCCTGTATATCTCCTGGGCCGTGCGGGACTTGATGAATTCCAAGAACTTTCCGGCATTACCGGGATTACGGCCGTTTTTGAGCTTTGCTATGTAGTAATTCACCTTGTGCCGCTGGTCCAATTGCTCTCCCGGTTCCACCGCCGTCACGCGCAAACCTTCACGGCGTGCCTGGTATACCTCCGTCGCCCACACGGGACCGACATCGACCGTACCCTTTTTTATCCTCAAGGGGGTCTCCCGGTGATGGACCACGGTCAGGATGGTGGTTCCCGCCGCCCTTTTCTCCTCCATGATCCTGCGAACCAAAGGCTCACCGCCGGCCTCCCTGTACATCTCCACGATATAACGGGTGATATCCTCGAGGGGACCGGGCTGTGAAACCCGCACGTCTTCCCGGGCAAGGTCATTCACCGACCTTATATTTGCCCTGTTCTCTTCAGGTACCATGAGCACTATTCTGTTATGCAGGTAAACGAAGTGGTCGTCGACGAATCCCTTCGCGGCAAGCTCCTTCATCGCTTCTACGCTCACGGCGGTATAAACGTCCGGCGTGACCCTTATCTCTCTGTCGCCGAACTTGGCGCCTCCCGCAAGGATTTGCCTAAGTTCAAGTCCTGGCGGCAGCGTTTCGTAAAAGATCCGCCTCACTTCCGGGTGTTCTTCCTGAAAAGCCGCTAAGAGGTCCGCCATTACCATGAACTGGTTGCCCGCCATGAAGAGCACAAGGTCTGCATCGCGGAGGTATTCAAGGTTATGCAGGTCGTCGCCGCGGTCCGGCGGGATCTCCGGCAGGTCAGCGGTTGGTTTTTCCATAGTTGGTAAAGCCTTCTTTCTTGACTCCTTTTGTGTAATCATACCACAGCGCTTTCAGCGAAAACAAGCCGTCTCGCCGCTTTGGGCATGTGCCATATGAAGGATAGCAGAGAGCAGGGCAGGGGGGTAAAAAAACGTTGCTGACCGTTAGCCGGCGATCATGTTATTATTTAGTTTGAACGGAGACCACCCAGCACTCAGTAGAATCTTTAAGATTTGGAATGCTATTGTTTCATTTGGGCCGAGGAAGGTTTCTTCTTTGAAGTTCAAAAGCCACGCTGAGAGTGCTGGGCGGTCAGCATAAGCCTGAAGGGGACGGATGCTTCATGTTTACAAAATTGATACGCGTTTTGCGCAACGCTTTTCTGCTGGTCCTTTCGCCGCTTTTCTGGTGGGGTCCGGTGGTCCACCCCCATATCAACAGGCTGGCGTTGAAAAAGGCGGAAGAGGAGCTGGCGGCGGGCTCCCGCGATATCAACAGGGATATGGTGGAAAGGCTCAGGCGCAACGAAGAGGCCTTTATCTTTGCCGGCAACAGCGCCGATGCCATCTCCACGCACCACGTATTGAACAGCGTTTCGATTTACGACTACGCGCACAACGCACTGCCGGACACCTTTTCCGGCAGCCCCGAATTCGGCTGCACGTTGATCGACGAGTGGCTGCAGGCCGCCGCGGGCAAACGGGGCGGTTTGCATTACAAGGAAGAGGATTTCGCCGTCGCCTGCGGCTGGCTCGCGCACCAACTCGCCGACTGGTACCCGCACTACGCGGCGGTTGACGGAGACGGCAACTTAGTGAACGACGGCCACGCAGCAGCCGACGAGGTGAATATTTTTTCAGGCTTTGCCGACTCCCACAGGGTGTTCGGTGCCGATTTCCACCCGGAGATCCTTCAGAACTACGTGGTGGCCGACCACGCTTTGATCGAACTGTTCCATGACCTGCTAACTATGCAGTCGGATAAGGAGTTTTTCGACCGTAACCGCGTGAAGCTCTTTGAAACCCCGCCCGGTACGCAACAAAACCTGCTGACCGCGGCGTCGGAGAGGTACGCCGGTTGCGCTGCACGCATCCCTCCGGAGCACATCCCGGTGCTGGAGGAGACCTTCAACACCGTCATCAGGGGACTGCAGTTGTTCATAGAGCTATTGACCGTGGTCCGGCCTTCCGTAGCCACAGCGGTCAAAAACAGCATCGGCCCGCAGGTGACCGGCCGGCCCGACTACCTTAGGCTGTCGGTCGAAAAAGTGGTGGACGGCCTCTTTAAGAAGTCCTACGCCGAGATTTCGCGCCTGGCCAGGCAGGAGCCGGCGGTGAAGGGGCCTACTGGGAGGGGCATCCTTCTTTCAACGGTCAAAACGCCTGGGAGCATCCTTTTCCCCATTGTAAGGGAACTCGGTACGGTTTTTCAGCTGAACCGGCTGCTGCCCGTGCTCAGGGGGCGTGAGTCCTGGCCGGTGCGCCTGAAGGTCTTCGGCCTGCCGGTGGTGACCATAGATTTAGCGAACGAACTCCTCAGGATGTTGATCTCCTTGATAAGCGTGAAGAGCATGCAGGCTCTTTCCAGGCGGAACTATGAAACGAACGCCTTGCTTGCCTATCTTAGCGAGTTGATCAGTGACGACCACGGCGACCTGCAGGCGCCCTTGCGCAGATTCAAAAGGAGTCTCCGGCCGGTCGTCCGCATCGACGGCGATCCCGGCACACCGGAAGAAGAACGCCTCCGGGATATGCTCGCCCGCCGCGAGATCCGCATCCGCATCGTGCCGGCGACCTCCCCGTCTCATCCGGACCCTGCCAAGCTGCTTAACCCGCAGCGCCTGCTCTTCCGTATCGACGGCTATGATGTCAGGGATTGCCCTGACGCCTTCAGACTGGAAGAAAGGTGGGAGGATAATGTGCTCCTTTTAGCTTGCTCCATCCTCCGCGAACCCGCCGAAGGCCTCCATCACCTGTTTGTCGATATTTGGGATAACACGAACGTCCACTCCCGCTACCTCGACCGCGAGGTAGCGACGGCCAGGAGATAGCAATTGCCCGCCAATCCCGGGCCGGCTTGCGTTGTTGTGAAGTTGCAACTGTTTCGTTCTGTGACAACTTCCGCTAATAAATCTTATGTTAACTAAGCCGTCCCACTTAATCGCCCGGTGCCGTCCGGAGTTTGCCAAGGCAGTCCTTGATATACGCTGCGGGCACCGCGAGACCCCTGATTTCTGTGCCGCTCCTAAGGCTGCCGAAGACCACACCCACTACCCGACCGTTTTTATCGACCACGGGGCTGCCGCTGTGGCCGGGGTGGATCGGCGCGCGCAGTTCCAGCACCGGTACCTGGCACTGGGGAGGGCGCAAAATACCTGCGATAGTACCCCTGACTACCACCCTTTCCACACCCAAGGGATTCCCGATCACGAGCACCTCTTCCCCCGAGCGGACACGGGCGGAGTGAGCTATCTCAGCAACCGGTAGGTCGCCGGGGCGTTTTTCCAGCACCAGCACCGCCAAATCGCAGTCCTTCCGAAAAACGCACTCCCTCACGTTGTAAACGCCGTCTTCTGGAAAGCTTACCGCGATGCGGACCGCATCCTGGACAACGTGCCGGTTGGTGACGATTATCCCGTTCGGATCGATGTTAAAACCCGTCCCGTGGCGCTGGGCGAGCATGCCCGAGGAGCCTTGATCCCGTGCAATAACGGTGAGCCGGACCACCGCCGGCCGGGTGCTGTGCACCCGGCTGTCCCGGGTAAGCCCGATAGACTCAAAGATGAAGTCCACCGAAGGAAGGTAAAGGCGCGGCCAAGCCGTGAAAAGGACGCCGCCTATGAAAACGACTGCCAGACATAGGGCAATAACTTTCTTTGGGAGCCTGGAACGCTCAGGGGCATGGTTCCCTTGAAACGTCCGCTCCGTTACATAAAAAACCCGCCCTGCCCTACTGTGGTCTCTCCGCAGGATGATCCCCGACCGGTCACCGCTGCGGCGGGAAAAAACACGCCTCACAGCCCGGCTCCTTCTTGAGATTGAATCGACGATAGTATTATAGCATAGAGGCGGACTTGAAAATCTTAATCCCCTCCCTTCTTCACCTTTTTGTACCACTTCTTACCAGTACCACCGCCCTTCCAAGGGATTGACCCGTGAAAAAGTTCCTGATAAACTATGGCGTGAAATAGGCGTCAGTAGCCATTTTTTTTCCAGATTTCCGGCTCAATGCTTTCCCGCAAAATTAAAAATATTTTGCGAATCCTACAAAGGAAAATGGCGATTTATGTCGAAGTCATTCGCCAAAGAGCAGCTTGGGGGTGCAGCTTTGCTATCTTTTCTGACGGGCTTGGACAGCAGCGTAAAGATCAAATTGATATCAGAGATCTTGCTGGAAGGCATATTAATCGGTTGGGTGGCCGTTTCTGTTTATATGTCTCTAAGGTACATGCGTGACCGCATAATGATCCTGCTGCTATCAATGGCGATGTCCTCATTTGTAGTTGGCGGAGCTGCAAATATATATGGAAACCTTCATCCCCTCCGTCTCTGGGAAGACGTTCTATTGGTGGACCTTGCTCATTCCTCCGGGTACGTTTTTTTATCAGCGAGTGTAGGCTATTTAGTACACTGGTACATACGGCTGAACCATGTGTTGAAGCGGGAAGCAACTACCGATTTTTTAACCGGGCTCTGCAACCGGCGTCATTTTTACGAAAGGCTGGCGGAAGCGGTCGCGCGCTATGAAAGGTATCGCGAACCATTCGGCATAGCCATCCTCGACGTGGATGAACTCAAGGAGGTCAACGACAAGTACGGGCACCTTGCCGGAGACGAACTTTTGAAAGAGCTCGCCCAGGCGCTTAAGCGGTCGGTACGGGCTTCGGACTGCGTCGCCCGGTTCGGCGGCGACGAGTTTGCAATCCTGTTCGCAGGAGCCGCGAATGCAGACGGTTTCTTAGAGCGGTTTTTGCTCGAATTAGAAAAGTGCAAAGTGACCGTCAGCACCGGGATGGCGTTCTGCCCAAAGGACGCTGTCACCGCAGATGAACTAGTGGCCTTGGCGGACAACAGGATGTACGCAGCGAAGGCTGAGAAGAACCGGCTGACAAGTTGATATTTTCCTCCCTGCCCCCCAGCCGTGTAAAAATTTTCTGAACAGGTATAAAGAAGCCTTGAGGTTTGTCGAATAAAGGGGTAAAATGGGAGGTGAAGCCAGTGCCGGACGCAATCATGAACTCTGCAGGAACAATCGCGCAGACAGCACCGGTGGTCAGTCAGATCGCCTGGTTTGCGCTGATTGCGTACGCCTGCCGCTACCTGAAGAACCGTCCGGCGGCTGCCCTTCTTGCGGCCGGGGTTGCGAGTTTTGCGGCCGGCTGGGCCATCCGGCTGCTGCTCGGATACAGGTTCCTGCCCGTCAAGGTGGCTGCGCTCAGCGACCTGGCGATCGGCTGCAGCTTTGTGCTGATGATGGCAAGCATCGCCTATCTGGTCAAGATAGGCTTGACTCGCGCACATACGTTAAAATGCGAGGCGGAAACCGACGGGCTGACAGGAGTCTATAACCGCCGGTATTTCCTGCGCGCGCTTGAAAATATCGCGGCCGACTCAGGGAAGGAGTTCGCGATCGCGGTCATTGACATCGACAATATGAAAGAGATCAACGACAGCTTCGGGCACCACAGGGGCGACGAGGTACTGCAGCGGGTGGCTAAAGCGGTCAGAGAAGGAATCCGGCAGACCGACGTGGTTGCCCGGCTTGGCGGTGACGAGTTCGGGATCATCTTCACGAACATCAGCGGTGATCCGCAGGTCTTGCTGCGGCGCCTGCGGAAGCAACTCGATACAAGCGGCGTCGCCGCAAGCTTCGGCCTGGCGTGCTACCCGAAGGACGCAAAGGACCTCGACAGCCTGATGGCGGTCGCTGATTCCCGGATGTACCGCCAGAAGAACGCACGCAAGCGCCGTACCGTGCGGGATCAGGAAGGAATCGTAAGAGGCACGGTCTTCTTCCCCGCGGCACGGCTTGCTGAATGAAAACAACCCACCTCCGGCTGACCCCGGTAAAATACCGGGGTATTTTTTTTACTCCGTCCGGCTGAAGGCCAGCATCCCGAGAGCGATCATTATGAAAGAAAACGAGAACAAGACCAGCAGGTCTACGGGCAGGCTTTGGCCCACCACAAACTGCTTGTACGTCGAACCTGCAAAAATAACGTTTCGCAGCGCGTCAACGCCGTAATAAACCGGATCCAGGCGCATTAAGGGCTGCATCCAGGCCGGAGCGGTACTAAGCGGGAAGAATGCGCCGCTCAGCAGGAACATCGGCAGCGTGAGAAAGTTCGTCACCAAGTGAAACCCCTCCATCGTTTCCATCCGCGCTGCCACAAGCGTCCCAAGCGAAGCCACCGCAAAAGCCATGATAAACATCAGCCCCACAATGGCAATGACCTGAACGAAGCCGAGCGACACCCCTGCAAGGGGCGCCAAGACCAGCAGGATTATCCCCTGCATCGAAGCGGTGGTGCTTCCCCCCAAGGCCTTTCCCATCGCGATCGCCGCCCGCGGGACGGGCGCGACGAGCACCTCTTTCAGGAAACCGAACTGCCGGTCCCAGATGATCGACACCGCGGAGAAGACTGCCGTAAAAAGGACAGACATCCCGATCACCCCGGGATAGACAAACTCCAAATAATCGAACCCCGGGATGCCGACCTTGAAGGTGGCGCGCAGGCCCTGCCCCATTATCAACAGGTACAGGACCGGCTGTCCGAGCATCGCGAGGATGCGGCTTCCCTCCCGGGTATACCGCTTCACGTCCCGGAGCCATAAGATCAAGACCGCCGCAAAAAAAGCCCGCACACTCACGCTCCCTCAAAATTTCGGGGACACCATACTAAATTATTGTAGGCCCAGACCGTGAACCGTGAACCTCGAACCGCGAACCGACCTAAAGGGTCCGTCCCCCTAAGCCCTCCGCCGCCATGCCCGGTGGATCATCCGCATCGATTCCACACCGTCGGCACCCTTGTCGCGGATCGCCCTGCCGGTCAGCTTCAAAAAAACGTCTTCCAGCGTCGGCCTGCGCACCCGGACCTCAAGAATATCCGGTACGGCCCTCACCAGCTCCGGCACAAAGCTCTCTCCATCGGCGGTCTCAAAATGTCCGCAGTCGCCGTCGAGTTTTCCCGAAAGGCCGAACCGCTCGCGCACCTTGTTTAACAGGCCCGTGGGGTCACCTGTCTTAGCCGTCACCACGTCGCCCCCGACCAGGCGCTTCAAGCCCGCCGGCGTGTCAAGGGCGATCAACCTTCCGTAGTCGATGATGCCGATCCGGTCACAGACCTCCGCCTCTTCCATGTAGTGCGTGGTTAGAAAAACGGTGGTGCCTAACTCGCGGTGCAGCCTCCTGATGTACTCCCAGATGTGGCTGCGGGTCTGCGGGTCGAGACCGAGCGTCGGCTCGTCCAAAAATAAGACCGCCGGATGGTGCAGCAGCCCCCGGGCCACCTCGAGCCGCCGCCTCATTCCCCCGGAGAAGGTCCGCACCAAGTCCTCGCGCCGGTCGCTTAAGCCCACCATTTCAAGGAGTTCCCCGCCCCGCTTCAGCGCCTCGCTTCGGGGTACACCGTAGAGCACCGCATGAAACAGCATATTCTCCTCCGCCGTCAATCGCTCGTCAAGGCTGGGGTCCTGAAAGACCATCCCGATCGACCGGCGGACGGATGCGGCCTGGCGGACCAGATCGAACCCGTTGACCAACGCCTCGCCTGAGGATGGCCGTATGAGGGTGGCCAGAATACTTATAGTGGTCGTCTTCCCTGCCCCGTTCGGGCCGAGAAAGCCGAAAATCTCCCCTTTTGCTACCGTGAAGCTGACTCCGCCTACGGCCACAAAATCTTTGAATCTTTTCGTGAGCCCGCTTACCCTTATCGCGTCGTTCATTCTTCGAGCGGTTTTTCCGTAACGGTGAAGCCCTTTTCGTCTTTAGAGACGCTGGCCACCATTCCCGGGACGGCATACACCCCGCCGCCGAGATGGTTTACCGGCAGATGCTCCCTTCCGCCCGTCAAAGACCACTGCGTTTCAAAATGCTCGGGTGCGGCGGCCGCCGCCTTGATCTCACCGACAAAGATGTAATGGTCTCCCCCGTCATAGGTATTCCACAGACGGCATTCGATCCCGGCCAAACACTCCTTGATAAGCGGCGCCGCCACTTTTTGCCCCGGCACCGGGGTGAGACCAGCGGCCGCAAACTTGTCCGCATTCCGCCCTGAGATGCTCCCGCAGTACTGCACCTTCGGCAGGAGGCCGTACCCCGGCACATTAAGGGTGAAAGCGCCGCCCGTCCGGATGTACTCTGCCGTGAGGTGCCGCTTGGCCACGGCCACGGCGACCAGCGGCGGATTGACACTCACGGGCATCTGCCAGGCTGCGGTCATGACGTTATACCGTCCGTCCTTCTCGCTCCCCACCAAAACGACCCAACCGGGCGACAAGAGACGGTATGCCCCCTGAACCGGGACCTCCTTTTTCTCCATGCTTTTCATCCTCCTTGCGCAATCCTCTGCTAATTGATTCAACTTTCAACCGCTGTTTTCCTCTATCTCACTTCGAACCCTGAGATTTGCCCTTCTCCCCTTCCCTGTGTCCCTTGTCCCCCTCTCACCTCTAAAACGGCCACGCCCTAAAGGCCTCGCGCAGCACCGTGCTTATGACCGCCGTCACGGGAACCGCCAAGAACATGCCGGCCAGACCGAAAAGGTGGCCGCCTAACAAGACCACGGCGATGATCGTCAGCGGGTGCAGCCCTACACTGCCCCCGACTATCCTTGGCGCCAAGAGACTCGCCTCAAAATAGTGGATGACCCCGGCCGCCAGCACCACCTTCAGGGCCAGCCAGTGCGACTCTAACATGGCAAGGGCGACCGCGGGGGCGGCGCCGATAAGCGGTCCGAAATAAGGAATCAGTTCCGCAACCGCCGCAAAAAGCCCGAGCGCTACCGGATACGGCAGCCCGAGCAGCCCGTAAACCGCCCCGGTCAAACCGCCGACCACCAAGGCAACCACCAAATAACCGCGGCAGTAGCGCTTTAGGATACCGTCCACTGCGTGAAAGAAACGCCAGAGTTCGGGATGACGCTCCCGCGGCAGGACTAAGTTCAAACGGCCTCCAAGAAGAGACCGGTCCCTCAGAAAGTAAAAGGCAATGACCGGCGCTAAAACCGCTGAAAATGCATGCCCTGCGGCCCCTGCCACGAATTCGAGCACCTCACGTATGCTCTGCAGCAGGCTTGCTTCAACCCAGTGGAGGCGCTCCTCTACCAAAGCCTCGATGCCGGCGGGCAGCCTTAATAACTGGTAGTGCAGCCAGAGAGCCGCCGTCAGCCTTTTGACCTCTGCCGTATAGACCGGGATGTTATGCACAAGTTGATCCAACTGCCGGACCAATTTCGGAAGCCCATAAGACACTGCCCCGGCGAGGAGGATGAAGACACCGGCGTAAACGATCCCGATCGCCATGGGTGTGGGGATTCTGCGCCGTTCCAGCCAGGAGACAGCGGGCTCAAGGATATAGGCGATGCTCGCGGCTAAAGCAAAAGGAAACAGGACGCCCCGTACAGCGTAGAAAAAGTAAAAGGCGAGCAGCACCGCGCCCGCCAGAGAGAGCCACCGCCAGCGCACCCTCACCTTCATTTTTCGTGCGTCATCCTTCAGAAACCGCCCTATCTCATCAGGTCGGCCAATTTAACCATTTTTCTTACCATCCGCTGCGCCCGGTCCACTCGCGGCGCCCTTTCACGCAGCCCGGCACTCAGCCTGCTGCGTGCCGGGTTTTGCTCCTCCTCCTCTTCCGACAAGAGCAGCGCCCCGGCAAACATCCCGAGTATACTGCCTGCCACCAATCCCCGCCAGAAGGACATGGTTCGATCACCCCCGTCAATAAAGCGATTCGTTGGCAGGGTCAAAGGAAATCAGGGTCCCGTCCTCGTCGATCTCGAAGACCCGGACGCCTTCCTTTTCAAGCCGGTACTCTACACAGCAGTCCCAGCAGAAGTAGCTGTTAAGCCCCACCTTCCCGGTGGCCCTGCCGCCGCAAATCGGGCACTTCACGCCGCCCTTCCTCCTTGAAAACAGATAAACCGTCAAGCAGCCAAGAACGCACTGTTTTGTATTTCTTTTCGAACCTCGAACCTTGAACGGTGAACCTCGAACCGACCTCACAGGTCAATCCCCTAAGGCTATTATGCCCCGCTGAAAAAGAAAAATGCCGCCTGCGTTCAGCGCTTCGATACTCTATCCCCTAAGCCTAAGCCAACGCAGGAGATACAGCAGTTCGTCGAGCCGCAGCACCAGCCCGGCCGCCGCAAAGACCAGCGCGCCCGCGGCAACGTCGAGACCTGTCCGGAGGAGCAGCCCGAATCCAGCCCCGCCAAGGAGCGTGCGCATATACCCGTCCAAGAGGTGCACCGCAACCCCCATGACCGCGGCTGAGAAGCAAACCCCCCCGGTGAACCTGAAGAACACCCGGTCGAAGAGCCCCGGCATGCGCCTCTCAAGCAGCCAGCCGAGGACGCACATGTTTGTCAATATCGCCAGCGAGGTGGCCAGCGCCAGGCCGCAGTGCGCAAGGATACGCACCAGCACAAGGCTGAAGATCAGTTTTACCCCGACCGAGGCGACCGCGATGAAAAGCGGCGTCCGGGTGTCCTTCATCGCGAAGAAGCCGCGTGTAAGCGGCAGGTTCACGCACAGCCCTGCCAGGCCCACAGCGTAATACAAAAGGGCACCGGCGGTTATGAAGGTCGATCTTTCGTCAAACGCCCCCCGCTCTAAAATCAGCCTTACAACCGGCTCGCGCAGGATGATCAGGCCCACCGCCCCCGGAACACCCAACAGCAGGATCATCTTGATGGCGCGCTGCAAGGTCGCGGCCATCTCCTCCCGCTTCTCCTCGGCGAAGAGGCGGCTCAAAGTGGGGAAAACCGCCGTCGTCACCGCCAAGACCACCAGTCCCTGGGGCAGGTTGACCAACTTGTTTGCATAGCTGAGCGCGGCGATGCTTCCCTCCGCCAGGCCTGAC
>DTYU01000099.1 GCA_012961725.1 Desulfotomaculum sp. | reverse complement strand
CAGTCGGCGTAAGTCTTCGCCACCTTTTTGCGCACGCGCTCGCTGCCCGGGTCTTCAAAAAGCCGCCGCCGGACGACATCGCTGATCTCCGCCTCGTCGTTGGCGATAAGGTCCTTGGCAACGCGGCGCACCACCTTGGTGAGTCTGTCTTGCCACTGCATGTCCCAATCGGTCATTTCAACCTGACTGCGCGGCAGGCTGATAACCGCAGCGCAGTGAACGGTACCGGTCGCAGCCACGGTCAGGTTCTGGATGAAAGCGTGAAACTGCTCGGCCATGCCCCGGTGGCGGTTGAGAAAGTTCAGCACCTCGTCAAAGAGGAGGAGTACCGGCCCACCTGCGGCTTTGAAGACACGGTCGATCGCCTCCGTCCCCGGCGGTGTGCTCAAAGCCGCCTTGCCTAATTCTTCTACACCCCTGTCACCGGCCAGTTGACGGGCGATCTCGACCCAGGGAGTCTCGCGGCCTTCCCGGGGGTCCCATGCGTTACCGACAAAGACGGCGACCCTGGCCTCGGGTACGGCCGTGATGCCCGCCTCCTTGATCAGGCCGGCCACGCCCGGAAAGCCGGCTGCCTTAGCCCCGCTCGTGACGAGGTGATAAAGCGCCGTGAGCGTATGGGTTTTCCCACCGCCGAACTGGGTGATCAGGGTCATGACCGGTGCGGTGTTTGCCGTCTGGCCGGAGAGGCGTCTCAGCACCATGCCGAGGTGCGCGCGTAAGGCGCGGGTGAAGCACGTCCGCTTGAAAAACTGTCCCGGTTCCCGGTAATCCTCCGGTGCGGTCTTGGCAATCACCTGCTCAAGGTGGATCGCAAACTCGTCCGGGTTGAACGACCGGCCTTGGCGTACTTCTTTTCGCGGCGCAGCGACCTTGTACCAGGGTTCCATCAGCTCGCCTCCTCGCCCTCTTCTTATTGCCCGGTCCTCCAGCAACGCTTGCAGCATTGCAACTTTCCACTCTATCCTCTGCTTGCTGGCGGGAAAAAATATGATCCCTTAACCCGCCAAGGCTTCGACGTACTGTTCCCGCTTTGACCATAGTACAGCAGTAACGGTGTATGCCTCTAACGCCTCCATGACGTCACTACTAATTCCCCGATGCTGATCATTCAAAAAGGCATAGGCTTCCGACTCGTCACCGCGCGCTTCACGTATATCATCCAGAACGAAAAGGTATGAAGTAATCGTATTCTTATTGGGTGCATTGATTGCCTGCACAATGCGCTCGGGACGGGTCCGAGATTTTGGAATTAAGAAGTCGATGGCATGATCGTACCCAGTGCGCCCAGTGATTTTAATGCGCGGGCTGTAGCGTATATCGTGTTGATCCAGGAAATTGCGTACGTCTTCCCAAAAGAACGTAGCAACCCTTGCTTGAGCCATCACAAACATGTCGTTTACCGACAGCATCGCCTGAATAAGCGAATGCATCCGCTGGCCGAGATTCCGCGCCGAAGCCTCGACGAACAGCCGTTTTCCATCCGTCCTGACCCCAAACCCGTTGAGAATAGCGTCCAGCACGGCCTTCCGCTTCGGGGTCTTCAGATCCAAACCGCTCGTTCGAAGATCCGCAAGAATGTAGCCGTCATCACTCAGAACAATCCTTCCATTTTCTTTTGTGGCATACACCTGCAAATGATCGTTGTGCCTATCCAAAAAAGGCGTCGTTAGTTCACAAGCCTTGTCAAGATACTCGACAGAAAGGCCCTTGCGCAGCCATTCCAGGTAAGTCTCAATAAGCTGTTGGCACTCTTCCCGGTTCACGTCAACACCCCCTGGAAGGGAGGAAGCCCCTCGATATGACAGAACCGGCAAAAATCTTCAACCGTGGTCCACGTGTCCGAGAGATTGCGAAACTCCCTTGGATCAACCGGATACGCCCACCTGTCTTCAAAGCCCTCGCGATATATGTGCAAATGAGTTCCGCCCAGCCGTTGTCCATCCGGATTTGTATGGGGCGCTCCGTTAATATCCAGTCGTACCAGCACGATCACTTTTCGCGCCCTCGTCTGAAATTTGCACTTGGACAAGCGCAGCATTCCACGCCATATATCAAACAGGAACCGCTCACGCGGATCATCGCCAATCAACTCATATGTATCGTCGGTTCCTGGCGCGATGGAGATGGTGCGTGGATTAACAAAACGCTTCCGCATACTCATAAGAGTATTTGCTTCTGTCTGTGTCAGTATTTATTATACCCCCCTATCTCGGCACCGCCAACAGCATGGCGTCAAGCAAGCGCTTCTCCTCGCTCCCCTTAGGATAGAGCGCCGACAAGGCGTTCGCCAGGCGCAAAAAGTCCGGACCGCGTTCCTGCTCGGCCTTGATAAGCGCCCGTAAAGCATTAGTCTGACCGCCGGCTTGCAGGAGTATGGCGGTATGTACCCGGTCGAGCGTGGTGACCTCTTCCTGAGCAGCGTGGCCCCCTGTGCCGGAGGAAGTGACCGATATCTTTCTGCCGCCGCGCCCGCGGGTCGCCGGCGCCCGTTGCTCCTCAAGCTCAGGGAAAAGAACAAGCTGTAAGCCCTTTTTCGGGTCGTAATCGATCCAGTCTGCGGTCAGGTCCGCCCCATCTTTGCCGAAAAGCTGCTTTGCCCGCTCGGTGACCGGAAGCAGCCGCACAACACCCTTTTTCGTTTCAATGATCCGGCCTTCCCACTTAGGCAGATT
>DTYU01000098.1 GCA_012961725.1 Desulfotomaculum sp. | reverse complement strand
TTGATCGTCTCCGGCACCTTGAACCACATCTGCCCGGAAACCAGCGCCGCCGCTAAGTCGGTGGAACCCACCCCTGTAGAAAAGGCATTGAGCGCACCGTAGGTGCAGGTATGGGAGTCGGCCCCTACCACCACGCAGCCCGGCCCTACCCGGCCGCTCTCCACCATCACCTGGTGGCACACACCGCCGCCGACGTCATAAATCCTGCAACCCTGCTCCGCCGCAAAGCCCCGCATCAGCTTATGCAGGTTGGCTATCCCTTCGGAGGGGCTGGGCGCGCTGTGGTCGATAACCAGGCTGACCCGCTGAGGGTCAAAAAGCCTCTTCCCCCCTATCCGCTCGAAGGCCTGGATCGCCAAGGGAGCCGTGCCGTCCTGGGCCATCACCTGGTCTACCTTTGCTACCACAATATCTCCTGGTTGAGCCGGTTTGCCGCTCGCCTTAGAAAGGATCTTTTCCACAATTGTCTGTCCCAAGGCCGTCTTACCTCGTTTTCCCGAAGAAGTCCTCGTAAATATGCACCAGCTCTTTATCGAAAAGCGGGCGTTTATACTCGACCGCCGCTTTCCTTACCTCAGGCAGCAACTCCTCAGCCTGGTGGCGTGTGAGCGTGATCCCGTACTCCGCAAACTTCGCCCTGAGCGACGCCGTGCCGGAATGCTTCCCGATCACGATCTGGCGGGCAAGCCCCACCTCTTCCGGCTGGAAGGCTTCGTAGGCCTTCGGGTGCTTAAGCACCCCGTCTGCGTGAATCCCTGCTTCGTGCGCAAACATGTTCGACCCGACGATCGCCTTCCAGGCGGGAAGCTCCCGCTGGGCGGCCCGGGAGACGTACTCCGCCACCTCCCGGAACATTTCGGTCTTCAAACCAAGGTCGACACCATAAATTACCTTGAGGGCCATCACCACCTCTTCGAGGGCCGCGTTCCCGGCGCGCTCTCCAAGACCGCAGACGGTCACCCCGATCCAGTCCGCGCCCGCTTCCACTCCCGCCAAGGCATTGGCGGTGGCCATGCCGAAGTCGTTATGGGTGTGCATCTCTACCGGGATACCGACCTCATCGACGATCTGCTTGACCCGCTTGTAGATGGTAAACGGGTCGAGCACGCCTACGGTATCGCAGTAGCGCAGCCTGTCGGCGCCCGCCTCCTTCACCGCCCGTGCAAAGGTCAAAAGAAAATCGGTGTCGCTGCGGGAGGCGTCCTCGGCGTTCGCGGAGACATAAACTCCGTGCCTCTTCGCAAAAGCGACCGCCTCCGTCACCTTCTCGAGCACCCACTCCCGTGAGGTCTGAAGCTTATACTTGATATGGATGTCAGAGGTGGAAATGGAAACCGCCACCGCATCTACGCCGCACGCCAGCGAGGCCTCGATGTCCTTGATCACCGGGCGGTTCCAGCCCATGATGCTGGTCTTAAGCCGCAATTTGCAGATCTCCTTTAGGGCTTCGGCCTCATCCCCGCCCATCACCGGGATGCCGGCCTCGATCTGGTGTACCCCGAGTTCGTCCAAAAGCTTCGCGATGCGGATCTTCTCCCGGTTGGCAAAGACTACGCCCGCCGTCTGCTCGCCGTCGCGAAGCGTGGTGTCAAGGATCCGGATATCTCTCCCCTTCATTACAACACCTGCCGTTCTATCTTAGTATTTTGGCACCGTCACCGCTTCTGGTAACAGCGGATAAAGGCTTGAATCGACCGGTCGTAGGTGCACTCAACATCCGGTGGGAACAGACAACCGGGCAGTTCCCCCCGCCGCCGGTGGTAAGCTATACACTCGCAGCAGAGCCCTTTTTTATCGCAGGGCTCGTACGTACAGGTGCACTTCTTCAAGTTCTCCTCTTGGCGGCACTCCATAAACTCTACCTCCCAATTCAGATGTCAGATCTCCTTATTCTCTATACCCTCCTTCAAAAGTCGGTTGACTATTGCCGGGTTGGCCTTCCCCTTCGTCGACTTCATGACCTGGCCTATTAAAAACCCGAGCGCCTTCTCCTTCCCTTCCCGATAATCAGCCACCACTTTTGGATTGGCTGCGATGACCTCATCTATAATAGTCTTCAGCGCCGCCTCGTCAGTGATCTGGACCAGACCCTGCTCCTTGACAACCGCCTGTGGATCCTTCCCTGTCCTGAAGACCTCTTCGAAGACCGTTTTGGCGATCTTACCGCTGACCACCCCTTTATCTATAAGTCTTAAGAGGTCGGCAAGCTGCTCCGGCTTTACGGGGGAATCCGCAATCTCCGTATTAGTCGCGTTCAACAGCCGCGCCAGCTCCCCCATCACCCAGTTGCTGACCGTCTTCGGCTGCGGATAAAGCCTTAGGCAAGCCTCAAAATAGTCACCCACCTCCCTGCTCGCCGTCAGCACCCCGGCGTCGTAAGCCGGGAGCCCGTACTCTCTCACATACCGCTCCCGCCGCGCGTCGGGCAGCTCCGGCAGGCCGCGGTATACCTCCTCAACCCACTCCTTGGTAATCACCAGCGGCGGGAGGTCCGGCTCGGGGAAATACCGGTAGTCGTGCGCCTCCTCCTTGCTCCTGAGCGGCAAGGTCACTCCCTTCCCTTCGTCCCAGGTCCGCGTCTCCTGAACGATTCGCCCGCCATCCTTCAGGATCGCGACCTGCCGTTCGATCTCGTATTCAAGCGCACGCACAAGCGCCCGGAAGGAGTTGACGTTCTTAATCTCGGTTTTAACACCCAGCTCCTTGCTCCCGAGGGGACGTACGGAAACGTTCGCATCAACCCTGAGGGAGCCCTCTTCCATCTTGCAGTCCGAAATCCCGGTAAACTGAATGATGCTCCGCAACTTCTCAGCGTAAGCCCGTGCCTCCTCCGGCGAGCGCATATCGGGCTCCGAAACGATCTCCAACAGCGGCACGCCGGTGCGGTTATAATCTACCAGCGAATAGGGGGTGGTGGTCACCGTCCCCTGGTGTAAAAGTTTGCCGGCATCTTCCTCTATATGTATGCGTGTAATGCCGATCCGCTTGCGGCCGTTTTCGGTATCGATTTCAAGAAACCCGTACTGCGCCAACGGGAGGTCATACTGGGAAATCTGGTAGTTCTTCGGCAGGTCGGGGTAGTAGTAGTTTTTCCGGTCAAACTTGCAGAAGCGGGCGATCTCGCAGTTCAACGCCAGCGCCGCCATGACTGCGTACTCAACTACCTTTTTGTTCAAAACCGGCAGGACACCGGGTAAACCCAGACAAACCGGACAGATATAGGTATTCGGCTCGCCGCCGAAGCGGGCACTCGAAGGGCAGAATATCTTGCTCTCGGTCTTCAGCTCGGCATGGATTTCCAAACCGATGACAGGTTCATATTTCCCCATTGGCCCTTTCGTCCTCCTTAAAGTACGGGGCGCTTTGCGGTAATGCCGGCCTCCTGCTCGAAGGCATAAGCAACCCGCAGGAGCTTACCCTCGGTGAAGGGCGGACCGATCAACTGGATGCCCACCGGCAGGTGACCGGCAAAACCGGCGGGAATCGAAAGCCCTGGGACACCGGCCAGGCTCACCGCAAGGGTACAGATGTCGGTAAGGTACATGGCCAGCGGGTCGTCAACCTTCTCCCCTATCCTAAAGGGAGGCGTAGGCGACGTGGGTGAAAGGAGCATGTCAAACCGCTCAAAAGCGGCATCGAAGTCGCGCCGGATGAGCGTGCGTACCTTTAGCGCCTTCAGGTAATACGCGTCGTAATACCCCGCGGACAGCGCGTAGGTGCCGAGCATAATCCGCCGCTTCACCTCGGCACCGAAGCCGCGGCTGCGGGTCTTCTTGTACATCGTGACGACGTCCTCTCCCTCTACCCGCAAACCGTACCGTACCCCGTCGTAGCGCGCCAGGTTTGAGGAGGCTTCCGCCGGGGCAATGAGGTAGTAGGCGGGCAGCGAATAACTGACATGCGGCAGCGATGTCTCTTCGACCACCGCGCCCATCCTGGTCAGGAGGTGCACCGCCTCCGCCAGGACGTCCCGCACCGCCGGCGCGATCCCCTCGGCCACATATTCCTTGGGGATGCCGATACGGAAACCCTTTATCTCCGGTACCAAAAACTCCGTGTAATCCGGCACCTCCTGCGGGGCGGAGGTGGAATCCCGCGGGTCGTGACCGGCGATGGCGTTGAGCAGCAGGGCGCAGTCCCGGACGTCCCTGGTAATCGGCCCTATCTGGTCGAGCGAAGAGGCAAAGGCCACGAGGCCGTACCGGGAAACCCGTCCGTAAGTCGGTTTCAGGCCGACGACACCGCAGAAAGCGGCCGGCAGCCGGATGGAACCGCCGGTATCCGAACCGATCGCCGTCACCGCCTCACCCGCGGCCACCGCCGCTGCGGAACCGCCGCTCGAACCGCCTGGAACCCGCTTAAGGTCCCAGGGGTTGGCGGTCGGGTAAAAGCCGGAGTTTTCTGTGGAGGAACCCATTGCAAACTCGTCCATATTCGTCTTGCCGGTGAAGACAACACGCTGCTCCTTAAGCCGCTCGATTACAGTGGCGTCATAGGGCGGCACAAAACCCTTCAAGATCTTAGAAGCGCAGGTTGTTTCGACCCCGGTCATACAGAGGTTGTCCTTTACTGCAAGGGGAACTCCCGCCAGCGGGGGCAGCTCTTCCTTCGCGGCTAAAGCCGCGTCCACCGCCCGCGCCTGGCTGCGCGCCTCCTCCCGGAGCAAAAGCAGGTAAGCCTTGACCTTGTCCTCAACGGCGTCGATACGGCTGAAGACCGCGTCGGTCAGCTCCAGCGCCGAGACCTTTCTTTCCCGCAACAGCCGGCCGAGTTCGTGCGCCGGCATACGGCACAGATCCAAAACGAACTCCTCCTGCCAAGTTCAAAATTACGGGGACACCATACTAAATTATTCCGAACCGATCTCCGGCGGAATTCGCAATTGCCGTAACAAGGCTGTCACACGCGAATTGCTTAGGCACCAATCGCCACATTTCGCTCGGGTTGGTCCCCAATCAGACCTCAACGCGATTGTCGAGCAATTTCAACCAGAAATGATCGTAAAACCAACCGACCAAACTTCCGGACTAGGCGTAAAACGCTGTAAATCAAGGCCAGAAGCAAAAGCTCATATCAGAAAGCTTTTTTCTGAAGGCGTCGGCAAGAGCGAGCCAG
>DTYU01000097.1 GCA_012961725.1 Desulfotomaculum sp. | reverse complement strand
TGTAAGGCGTCTATCTCCCCGGTGGCCCGGGCGGTCCTGAGAATGCGGTCGATCGCACCCGCAACCTCCTCCCGAACCGCAGAAAAAAGCTCGTACTCGAGCGTGTTCAGCCTCTCCTCGGCTTCTAAGACCGTCTCCTCATACTCTTTCAGTTCCGGCGTTATGAACCGCTCGGCGTAAGCGAGGGTCTGGCGCCGCTGGTAATCCGGCGGTACGTGGGAGAGATTCGACTTGGTAACCTCGATGTAGTAACCGAAAACCCGGTTGTACCCGACTTTGAGGGACTTGATCCCCGTGCGCTCCCGTTCTTTCGCTTCAAGGCCCGCGATGAACCTCCGCCCGTCGCGCCGCACCGCTCTCAGTTTATCGACCTCCGCGCTGTACCCGTCACGGATGAGCCCGCCCTCATTAAGCGCCGCCGGCGGCTCCGGAGCGATCGCCTGCTCAATAAGCGTAACCACATCCGTAAGGTCCGCAAAACGCTCCCGCACCCCCTGCAGAAGACCCCCACCGTTTTCCCCGGTTGAGTGCCGGGCCAGGATCTCTTTGATGCATGCCGCTTCCCGGAGTGAATCCCTAAGCGACAGGAGGTCGCGCGCGTTAGCCATCCCGTAAGCCAGCCGCCCCGCAAGGCGCTGCAGGTCGCCGACCTTTTTCAAGCCTGAGCGCAGCGCCTCCCGGAGCGGCCGGTTCTCGACCAGCACTGCCACAGCGGTAAGCCGCTGCTCTATCGCCGCAGGCGAAAGGAGGGGCTGCTCCAGCCAGTCCCGCAGCCGCCGGCCGCCCATGCCGGTGCATGTATAGTCTAACACCTCGAGGAGGGTCCCGCGCCGGCTGCCGTCCTGCAGGGAGCGCGTAAGCTCAAGGTTCCGCCGGGTGGCCGCGTCAAGAAGCATGAACCAGTCAGGGGTATAAAACGAAACCGCCCGCAGGTGGGCCAGGTCGCGCTTCTGGGTCTCCTTTAGATACAATGTCAGGGCCTTTGCAGCCGCCCCGGCCGCCCCGTATTCCGTCTTCTGAGTACCGGGCCAGTCCCCTTCTTCCCGGTAACCTGCCAGGGCCTCTGCCGCCCTGCCGGCCTGAAAGCAGGCCCTGGGACAAGAGCCCACTGTCACCCCCGGCGCGGCGGCCCGGACCAACCCCGCAAGCTCCTTCGCCCCCTCAGGCAGGACGGCCTCCAAGGGCTGCAAGCGGAAAACCTCATCGTACAGCCGCTCCCGGGCCCCCGGGCCGCTGAATTCAGTCGCCCTGAAATCACCGGTCCCGACGTCCGCCGCCGCCAGCCCGTATGACCCACCCCCCGCCGGCGCCACGCAGATTATGTAGTTGTTCCGGCTCTGCTCCTGGGACGACCCTTCGAAAAACGTACCGGGGGTGATAACGCGGGTGACACCCCTCTTCACCAGCCCTTTTGCCTTTGCCGTATCTTCTAACTGCTCGCATATCGCCACCTTGAACCCATGGCTGACCAGCCGCGCAATATACCCGGCGGCGCTGTGGCAGGGGATGCCGCACATCGGGATGCGCCCCAACTTCCCGGCGTCACGCGAAGTGAGAGTCACTTCAAGGACCGGCGCCGCCCTCCGGGCGTCCTCCAAAAACATCTCGTAAAAGTCTCCAAGGTGGAAAAAGAGAATGGCGTCGGGGTATTCGCTCTTTATTTCCGTATACTGTTTCATCATTGGGGTGAGATTCAAGGACCGGGCCTCCCTGCCCAAAATTTCGGGGACACCATACTAAATTATTGACCCGAATGACTGGCTATTAGGAAGTAACCGCCAAGACGCCAAGAAGAACGAACGTTCCCATGAAAAACTCTCTCGAAAATAGTATCTTTATCACCTGATTATACCAAACCGTTTCGCCAAAAAAAATAACCCTCGCTTCCGAGGGTTATCGTCAGGTTTACGCTAATCTTCGCAACTTCCGCCGCAGGTAGAACACCCGCCGGGGACACAGCCGCCTCCGGTTATTGCGTGATGTAAAATCTGGTTGACCTGCCGGAGAATCTGGTTGAACTCCTGTTGCGCCGCAAAATAGCCGCTGATGAGATGATTCTCGTTCATCCGGTCCTGTACCGACCTCAAGCTCTGCTGCAGCTCTGACCCCGGTTCCAGGCCTCTTGCGCGCGCAAACTCGGCCTGCTGCTGATAGTTCTGGAACTCTTCGATAAGCGCCCTTGCATCGGGATTGGTGAACATCGCCTGCTCGGCTTCACGGACCTTCTTCAGTTCTTCGCACTGACTGATAGCAGCGCCTAATTCCATAGCTTTCGCCAAAACCGTCACTCGCCCCGTTCCCTCCTTTCAAGACCCTTTCGCCTCCCGCCAAACAGGGTTATGATCACGGAAAGCTCCTCAGTCAAGTTACATACAGTATATAGGACCAGGCCGCCTTTAGCAAGCCGGGGAGAAAATTGATCAAGAGCACCCTCCCAACTCCTGCTCTCCATCTCCCCATCTCCCCGTCTCCCAACCACCAACCGCCAAGCACTAACAACTAACTGGTCCTCGCCAACTCTCCTTCTAAATGCGTCAGGCGCCCCGCCGTTATCCGTACCGTTGCCAGTCTTCCGGTCAGGTCCGTCCCGCCCGGGAAGACCACCGTCTTGTTTGTGCGGGTCCTGCCGGTCATTTTCGCCGGGTTTTTCGCACTCGGACCCTCCACCAGCACCTCGTGAACCCTTCCCTCCTCCGCACGGTTCAACTCCCGGGCGATCGACTGCTGAACCGCGATCAGTTCCTGTATGCGTCGGGACTTCACTGCTGCCGGAACCTGGCCGGGAAAAGAGGCCGCCGTCGTTCCCCGCCGTGGGTTGTAAACAAAGGTAAAAGCCTGGTCGAACCGAACCTCCCGGACCAGGTCGAGGGTCTCCTTAAAGTCCTCCTCCGTCTCGCCGGGAAACCCCACCATGATATCGGTGGTGATGCTTGCGCCCGGTACCGCCCGGCGAATGTTTCGTATGAGATCAAGATAGCCGTCACGGGTATATCCCCGGCGCATGAGTTTCAGTATCCGGTCGGAACCCGCCTGTACCGGCAGGTGGAAGTTCTCGCATACCTTCTCGAGCCGCGCCGCCGTTTCCACCAGCCGCCCACTGAAGTCCCGCGGATGAGAGGTGGTGTACCGGATACGCCAGAGACCTTCCGCCTCGTTCACCAGTTCCAATAGACTTGCAAAGTCGACCGGGGGATCGAGCCCCTTCCCGTAGGCGTTGACGTTCTGGCCGAGGAGCACCACCTCCCGGTACCCATCCGCAGTCAGGGCCTTAACCTCACGCATGATATCTTCGGGTCTGCGGCTGCGTTCCCGCCCCCGTACATAAGGAACAATACAGTAGGCACAGAAGTTGTCGCAGCCGTACATGATCGGCACCCAGGCCCGGATGCGGCTCTCTCTTTTCACCGGCAGGCCCTCCGGGATACAATAGGCCTCTGAAAGGATCTCTACCACCGGCCCCTCCCCCCTTGGCCGCTTGAGCAGCCGCGCGAGTTCGTGGCGGTTGTATGTCCCGATAACCAGGTCCACAAAAAGAAAGCGCCGTCGGATCTCCTCCGCCGTGCCCTCCTGTTGGGCCATACAGCCGGTGACGCCGACGACCATCCCCGGGCGGCGGCGTTTCAGCCGGCTCAGGTTACCGAGCAGCCCCCAGACCTTGTTCTCCGCCGTCTGCCGTACACAGCAGGTGTTGATCAGCACGAGGTCCGCCGTTTCAGGTC
>DTYU01000096.1 GCA_012961725.1 Desulfotomaculum sp. | reverse complement strand
CTAAGACAACAAGCTGTCCGGTCCAGGGCCGCACTTGAATTACGGGGACACCATACTAAATTATTATTCCAAAATGATCGGTTGTGGGAATTCGCACGCGAATTCCTTCAGATACTCGAGAACAGGTCATAATCTTACTGTCGTGAATGTCTCCCCTTTACTTCAATTGACTAATCTAAATAACGCTTCGAAAAAATAGTATATCCCGATACTAATCGGGACTGGCTACTTGGCCGACCACTCTGCAATTTGCTCCCTTGCGGCATCCACATCCGGACCGCTTTTGGCCAAAGAGACAAATTTTTTAAGGTCCGATACCGCACCGTCATAATCCTGTTTACCGAAACCGCGGCTCAAGCCTCGGTAGAAAAGCGCTTTCTGGTGATCGGGCGATTTCTCAAGTATCGCCTCAAGCTGGGCCAGTGCATCATCATACCTGTTGTTCATGTAGTACATCTCTGCAAGACTTAACCGCGCCGCTTCGTTTTCCGGTGCGATATCCAGCACTTTCTTATAAACCTCCTCCGCCCGCTTTATGTCGTTGTTTTCAACACAACTACCCGCTATCAGCAGCAGGGTGCCAATATCCTTACGGGCCTCAGCTTTAGCAATCTGTGACTCTATAGTCTCTTGCTGGGGCGCCGCCTCCTGCAATACTTCATCCGGCATCGTCCAAATAACGGAAGAGCCGACAAGCCCTATGCCGAGAGCGATCGTCAGCACCCAAAAGACCGCCTTAATGAACCTCTTCCGGGTCTTAAAAGAGAGCACAAATGAACCCTCCTTCTGTCGCTCCGCGCCATTGCAAAATGAAGATTGCAAAGTGCAAAGTGTAGACTTGTTTTGTTCTTGAGACATCTTGCATTTTGTTATTTGCAATTTACAATTTACAATTTGCAATATCCAATTTACAATGCGACATTTCGAAGAATGTCGCAGAACAGGTATTTAACCGAAATAAGTATACCACAACAACCGGAGTAGGTGGAGAGGTTAGTACAAATCGCCGCGATAAAAAATCTGGCTCTTCGCCAGATTTTTTCTTCTCCTGTCAACAAATTCCTGCCCGCAGCAACAACCATTGCCGACCGTCGGCAACAGGGAAAAGAATTTGCGGAGCAAATTCCTACAGATATCTTAGCGGATTCCGCGGTGAACCGTTGACAATCACCTCAAAGTGAAGGTGCGGTCCCGTAGTGTGCCCGGATGAACCCACGCGTCCTATGTACTGGCCGCGCCTCACTGTCTCACCCAGACCAACACCAATCTTGGAAAGGTGCGCGTACCGGGTGACCACCCCGTCGCCGTGATCAATATCGACAGTCCTACCGTAACCGCCGTACCAGCCTGCCCGAATGACCGTGCCGCTGCCGGCCGCCACTACTGCTGTACCGTATTTGGCGGCGATATCTACTCCGGTATGCATCCTGCCCCAGCGCATCCCGAAACCTGAAACGATCGGTCCGGAAACCGGCCATCCTATACTTGCACGCCCCTGGCCGCGAGAGGCCAAAAGATACCTGCTCCCCCGCCGCTCAACCTGCTTTACCGGTGCGCTCAGTTGCCGCGTTGCGATGATCTCCCGGGACACTTCCACCCCGTTTTCAACTCTTACCGCATACCTAACCTCTTTTCTGCCGGGCTTGCCATACTGCACAACCTTAACCTGCCCCCGGTGGAGCGAACTGTCGTAGCGTATCTCCTTGGGGAACGGAATGGGCTCAACCTTCGCAGTCTCATACTCCTGAACCACCGTCAAAATGGGCTTTTCCCTGCGCAGCCTGATAACCTGGCCGATCGATAGGGTTTCGGGATCCATTCCCGGATTTGCCGTAATAACCTCCTCCACGCTCAGGTCCTGCGCCGCCGCAATACCCCAAAGGGTATCCCCTTCTTTTACCGTATACCGCCATTTTTCCTCTATCCCGCGCCGCACCGCGGACAGCGCCTCCTCAATGCTCATAACCCGGCCAACGGGTGCATCTTCAACCGCCGTCTCCACCTGCTCCGCGAAAAATGCCTCCTTGTCCGGTCTCACCGCATACATTTGTCGTACTGAATCTAAGAAGGCCTGCGCGGTCTCCACATTCTTTAAGTAAAACAGTTCTTTACCGTCGACCCGCACCACCACAGCCCGAGTGTACAAGGAAAGGGCATCTTTTAGACGTGCCTTCAGTTCTCCGGAGGTTAAAACCGGGCTCTGGGACACCCGGACCCGCCGGTAAGTGACTTCTTGTCCCGGCTTGACCGGCTGTCCCAGTGCAGCCTCTTGGGCTTCGATGATCTCTTTAACCGCATCCTCAGCGACTGACCGTTTCTTTACCACCCCTACCGGTTTTCCGCCTACCTCTACCGCCCAGCCCATACCGGTGAAGTAAATGATGATAAACATACAAAGAATCGCCGTTCCTATTGCTAAAAGCTGTTCTCTCAGCCCCCACCGCCAGTAGCCGCCGACGCCTAAGAACCCTTGCCCTTGGTATTCTACCGGGTTCTTGACCAACCAAACCACCTCCGCGCTTTCGAATCAGCAAATCCTTTTTTCTGTAAAAGCGAAACCGGCGAAGATTCGCCTCGCAAGGAAAAGAAAAAGGCTTAACCATAGATTTTATCATCCAATAGCGGGTTAACAAGTTTGAAAATCGCCAAATATCGTCTTGTTTTTCTATTATATTATTGTATAAGCCCTGATCCCTCGGTATTCCTAAAAAATCTGCCCTGGTTCATTTGCCCGAATATACAGGGCGCACTCGAGACGTTTGCGCATGAGTGCACAGCCGACTTCATAAGGCCTCAACAGATCACCGTTTACCATCTGTGCCGCCGCATGGCATCCCCCGCCGCAGAAAAAGCGCGCCCAGCAATTGGCACAGGGTTTATTATACACGTGGGCGTGGCGGAATAAATCCACCGTTTCGGTCCGGCACATTCCGTTATCAATGTCGCCGATACAGAACTGCTCCGTCCCTACAAACTGGTGGCAGGGATAAAGCCGCCCGTCGACGCCGACGGCCACATAGGCGAAACCCGCACCGCAGCCGGTCAAACGCTTGGTCAGACAGGGGCCTCCTGCGGGGTCGAGTTCGAAGTGAAAGAAGCGCACGGGCTTCCCCTGCCGGCGCAAACCGATATAGCGTTCGGTCAGGCGCTCGTACTCCGCAGTCACCGCAGGCAAATCTTCCTTGCGGATGGCGTAAGGCTCCTCGGGTTTGGCCACCACCGGCTCGAGCGAGATGTGCGTAAACCCCGCCGCCGCGAGGTGGGCAAAGTCCAGGGAAAAATCGAGGTTCATGCGGGTAAAAGTACCCCGGAGGTAACAGTAGGAAGACCGGGGGACAGACGCCCATGCCGAAAAAAACTGCTTTATCCGCTGTAAGACCACGGCGTAAGAGGGGCCTCCCTGAGGGAAGCGGCGGAAGCGGTTGTGTACCTCCTCCCGCCCGTCGATGCTCAAGACGACGTTGATTCCCCGTTCAAGCAGAAAGCGCGTCTTTTCTTCATCCAAGAGCAGGGCGTTGGTGGTCAGCGTAAAGGAAATCTCCTTGTTTCTTGCCTTTGCCTGGGCAGTACCATACTCCACCGCCGCCCTGACCACGGGAAAGTTCAAGAGCGGCTCGCCGCCGAAAAAATCCACTTCTACCGCGCGCGTGGGACCGGAATGGGTCAAAAGGAAATCTATCGCTTT